>RFPF01000145.1 GCA_009926295.1 Planctomycetia bacterium | reverse complement strand
GAAGGAGAAGAATTCGGCCGTCTCCGCAATCTCGTCGGCAGTGAGGGCGCCGCGCGGGATCTCGATCATGGTGCCGACGAGGTACTTGATTTTCTGGCCGGTCTCCTTCTGCACCTGCTCGGCGACCTGGTGCACGATCTCGACCTGATTGTCGAGTTCCTTCTTGAAGCCCACGAGCGGGATCATGATCTCAGGCTTCACCTTGACGCCGTCCTTCTGCACCTTCGCGGCGGCCTCGAAAACCGCCCGGGCCTGCATCTCCGAGATCTCCGGATAACTGATGCCCAGGCGGCAGCCGCGGTGGCCGAGCATCGGGTTGAATTCGTGCAGCGCGTGGACGCGGGCCTTCACGGTCTCGACCGGCAGCCGGAGCTTCGCCGCGAGATCGGCCTGTGCCTTGTCGTCGTGCGGCACGAACTCGTGCAGCGGCGGGTCGAGGAAGCGGATCGTCGCCGGGCGGCCGTCGAGGGCCCGGAAGATCCCCTCGAAGTCGTCTCGCTGGTAGGGGAGCAACTTGGCGAGGGCCTCGCGGCGGGCTTCGAGCGAGTCGGCGAGGATCATCTCCCGCATCGCGTCGATCCGGTCGCCCTCGAAGAACATGTGCTCGGTCCGCGTGAGACCGATCCCCTCGGCACCGAAGGCGATCGCATGCCGGACCTGTTCGGGCGTGTCGGCATTGGTGCGGATGCCGAGCGTGCGGTGCTTGTCGGCGAGCTTCATGATGAAGTCGTAGTACTGGAAGACCTCCGAGTCGGCCGGCTTCATGGTCTGGCTGATGAGAACCTGCTTGAGCTCGCTGTCGGCCGTCTTGATCGCGCCGGAGAAGACCTCTCCGGTCGAGCCGTTGATCGAGATCGCGTCGCCCTCGCGGAGCGTCTGCCCGCCGCAGGTGAGCGTGCCCTTGGCATAGTCGATCTGGATGGCCCCGGCGCCGGCCACGCACACCTTCCCCATCTGCCGGGCGACGAGCGCCGCGTGGCTCGACACGCCGCCGCGGCTGGTGAGAATGCCCTCGGCGGCGATCATGCCGCGCAGGTCCTCGGGGCTCGTTTCGACCCGGGCGAGCACAACCTTGTGGCCGGCGTGGGCGAGTTCCTCGGCCTTGGCGGCCGAAAATACGAGCTGCCCGGTGGCGGCGCCCGGCCCGGCAGGCAGGCCCGACGTCATCAACCGGCCGCTCTTCTTGGCCGCCTCGTAGTCGTGCCGGTCGAAGATCGGGGCGAGGAGCTGCGAGAGGGCGTCGGGGTCGGCCGACTGGATCGCGTGCTCCGGCGTCATGAGCTTCTGCTTCACCATGTCGTGGGCGATCTTCACGTAGGCCAGTGCCGTCCGCTTGCCGTGCCGCGTCTGCAGCATGTACAGCTTCTTCTTCTCGACGGTGAACTCGAAGTCCTGGACGTCGCCGAACTTCTTCTCCAGACGCTCACGGACCTTCTCCAACTGCTTGTAGGTGATCGCGAACTCGGGGTCGTGGGCCATCTCGGCAACGGGCTTGGGCGTGCGGACGCCGGCCACGACGTCCTCGCCCTGCGCATTGACGAGATACTCGCCGTAGAACACGTCCTCGCCGGTGGCGGGATCGCGGGTGAAGGCGACTCCCGTGGCGCAGTCGTCGCCCATGTTGCCGAACACCATGCTCTGCACGTTGACGGCCGTGCCCCACTCGTCGGGAATCTTGTACTTGCGGCGATAGATGATCGCCCGCTCGTTCATCCAGCTGCCGAACACGGCGCCGACGGCGCCGAGAAGCTGCTCGAAAGGATCCTGGGGGAAACTCTTCCCGGTCCGCTCCTTGATCAGCCGGAGATAGCGGGAGATCAGCTCGCGGAGGTGCGATTCGGTGAGGTCGGTATCGTTGTGGATGCCGAGCTGGTGCTTGAGGCCCTCCATCACCTCTTCGAACGGCTCGTGCTCGTTCTCGTGCCGCTTCTGCACTCCCATCACCACGTCGCCGTACATCTGGATGAAGCGGCGGTAGGAGTCGTAGGCGAAGCGGGGGTTGCCGGTCGCCTCGGCCAGTCCCTTCACCGTCTCATCGTTGAGGCCGAGGTTGAGGATCGTGTCCATCATGCCCGGCATGCTGTCACGGGCTCCCGAGCGGACGCTCACGAGCAGGGCCCGGGCCGGATCGCCGAACTTCTTGCCCGTTTCCTTCTCGAGAAGCTTGACGTATGACGCCACCTGCTCCTCGAGGCCCTTCGGGAACTTCTTCTTGTTGTGGTAGTAGTCGATGCAGACCTGTGTCGTGATCGTGAAGCCGGGGGGCACCGGCAGCCCGATCTTGGTCATCTGGGCGAGGTTGGCCCCCTTGCCGCCCAGGAGCGGCTTCATCGTGCCGTCACCGTCGCACTTCTTGGCCCCGAAGTAATAGATCATCCGGCCCGCCTTGCCCCCCGACTTGGATGACTTCTTGAGGGCGGACTTCTTCTTGAGCGAGGTGGCCATGGATGACGGGAGACCTTTCCAGAGGGGAGTGCGAACACACAAACGGCGGTTTTTGCCGGGAAACTCGTCAGAATCTACGTTCGCGACGGCGGAGCGTCAACGAGCCTTGGATGGGGGCGAGACCGCCGCCAGGGGGTGGCGAGAAAAGCGGGTTCGCGCACAATACTCGCTCCCGTCTCCGGCCAGAGGGCGGTTTCCTCGTCGGTGGCGGAATTCTCGGAATGAAGCGAGGTTGCCATGGTCCGCGGGGGAATTCGTGGAGGAATCGTGATCGCGACGGCGTTGGCCGCAGTCATCGCCGGCGGCGAGGCCTGGGCCCAGACGGCAGGCGGGCCGGCGGCTCCACACCTGAAGGGCACCTACGACACCGGCTCGATCGCCTGGATGCTCGTGAGCGCCGCTCTGGTCTTCTTCATGATGCCGGGACTGGCGCTGTTCTACGGCGGCATGGTCCGGGCCAAGAACGTCCTCAACATGTTTCTGCTGGTGATGGTGTGCGTGCCGCTGGTCGCGATCGAGTGGGTGGCGTACGGCTACAACATGGCCTTTGCGGTGCCCTCCGCCATCTCGTTCGACGCGGGCAAGGGGCCTGACGGCACCGACCTTCCCCGGCACAGCTACCTCGGCTGGGATCCCGGTCTCGTGTTCATGAGGGCGTTCGCCGAACTCAACGTGGACGGCACGAATGCGTACGAGCGGATCGTGACCAGTGGCGACACCGTGGAGGCGGCTCCGAACGGCGTTCCCGAACTGCTGTTCGCGATCTACCAGATGATGTTCGCGATCATCACGCCGGCGCTGATCGTCGGGGCGGTCGCCGAGCGGGTGAAGTTCAGCGCGTGGTGCCTGTTCACCCTGCTCTGGGCGACGATCGTCTACAACCCGGTGTGCCACTGGGTCTGGAACGTCAACGGCTGGCTGTTCCAGAAGGGTGTGCTCGACTTCGCGGGAGGAACCGTGGTGCACGTCCTCGCGGGCGTATCGGCCCTGGCGCTGCTGCTGATCCTGCCGAGGAGGCGCGGCTACCCGGGCGCGCAGTTCGTGCCGCACAACGTGGGCTGGACATTGATCGGGGCGGCCATGCTGATGGTGGGATGGTTCGGCTTCAACGCGGGCTCCGCGATCGCGGTCGGCAAGGATTTCCTCCCGGTGGCGGGCGGGGTGGCGGTGCTGGCGTTCGCCACGACGGCAATCGCGGGAAGCGTCGCGGCCGGCGCGTGGGTGTTCGCCGAATGGATGAAGGTCGGCAAGCCGACATCGCTCGGCTTCGCCTCGGGCATGGTGGCCGGGCTCGTGGCCATCACGCCGTGCGCCGGACACGTGAGCCCGTTCGGTGCCGTCGTCATCGGCATCCTCGGCGGCATCGTCTGCTTCCTGGCGGTGCAGGCCAAGCCGAAGTTGGGCTACGACGACTCGCTCGACGTCGTCGGCGTTCACGGCGTGGGCGGAGCCCTCGGGGCGTTGCTCGTCGGCTGGTTCGCCATCCGGCCGGCCGTGGGCGGCCTGCAACAGGTGGGCATCCAGTTGCAGGGTCTCCTGTGGAGCGGGGCGTATGCGTTCGTGTGCTCCCTGATCCTCGGATACATCGTCGACAAGCTGGTCGGGTTCTCCGTCGATGCGCACGCCGAGGCCGAGGGCCTCGACATCGCTGAGCACGGCGAATCGGCGTATCACCTGACCTGAGGGCTTTCACCGCGCGGCTCCGCCGCGCCGGGCGAACACGGCTCACTCGTGCCTGCCCAGCCACTCGTCCATGAGTCGCGAGAGGGTGCCATCCTCGCGCATGCGGAGGATCGCGCCGTTGAGCTGTTCGCGGAGCGGACTGTTCTCGGCCAGCCCGAGGCCGAAGTCGAAGGATTCGAACACCGGTCCGACGAGTACGAGCGAACCTCGCCGTGCACGCGATACGAGGTACATCAGTTGCTGGTTCTCGGCC
This sequence comes from Planctomycetia bacterium, assembly GCA_009926295.1. Lineage (GTDB taxonomy): Bacteria > Planctomycetota > Planctomycetia > Pirellulales > UBA1268 > RGVT01. Next base: position 3,079 of record RFPF01000145.1, on the reverse strand, counting down.
ACCACGGCGTCGACCATCCCCAGTTCCAGCGCCTCGAGGGCGTCGTGAAGATCGTTGAACTCCTGCGGGATGCAGCCGCGCTGTCGCAGGATCGGGATGATCGCCCCGGAGGCCTGCACCCCGACCGTCCGTCCGACGAGGTCTCGCGGCCCGTGGATCGTGCCCGTGACACGCTCCGCCGTCATCTCCGCCGTGAGCACGCTGGTGAAGGTGGCGATCAGCCCGATGCCTCCGACCATCCAGGCGAAGGCGATCACCCTTCCGAGCATGCTGTCGACGTGCTTGTCGTCGCACCCGCCGGTGATGATCGTCGACATGATCCACCAGATCGCCTCGCCGACGCCCCGCGGATACGTCGCCGGGAATGACCGATCGTTGCCGCGACGCTCGAACCACCAGAGGAGGTGGCCGGAGATGATCGCCAGCCCGGCCACGACGCCCACGAGCCCGAGCAACCGCCACGAGAGCATCGACTCGAGCGCTGTGAGAAAGCCGGTGTCGCGTCGCTGGCGGACGGCGATGCGAAGGCCCGAGTGGAAGATCGGGTGGGTCAGATCCATGATCCGCTCTCGATCCTCGGTGATCGCGATCGGCCCGAGCACCAGGTCCGCCCCGCCCGTCGGGAGCACCTCCAGCAGCGCGGCCACGGTGGGCACCTTGACGAAGTCGGTCTCCACGCCCAGTCGGCCGGCGAGATCCTCCCAGATGTCGATCATCACGCCGACGGGTCGATCACCATCCCACTCGACGGCGGATGCGATCGGCGTCACCGCGACGCGCATCCGCGTCGGTGTTTCTCCTCCGGTGGCGGGCTCGGCTGCGATTCCAGAGGCCATCCGGGCCGCGATGGCGAGCGGGGCGAGCGAGCGAAGCAATCGATTCATGAAAACGGTACCTCCTGGGTTTTCGCGCGCGAGCCCGCGAACACCAGTCCACTGCCGACGACCACCGCGGCGACCGCGGCGCCTACCAGCCAGGCCGGCAGCGCCGCATCCGCCGCCGCATCGCCCCCCTCAATCGCCGCGGCCAGGCCCGGCACGTCGCCGGCGAAGGCGATGAGCGCCAGCGGCACGCTGTTGTGGGTGAGGTGGCAGGCGATGGCGGGAAGCAGGCTGTGCGTGGTGACGACGAGGGCCCCGAGGACGAGCCCGAGCGCGAACGTCTGCGGCATGCGCTCCGGCAGCAGGTGGAACAGTGCGAAGACCGCCGCCTGCACCGCCACGGCGGTCCATACGCGCCCCGACGAGTGACAGCGGCCGACGAGACCGGCCAGCACCCAGCCGCGGAAGAGCAGTTCTTCGCAGCAGGCTGGCACGATCGCCACGAGCGACCACGAAAGCCACCACGGCTTCTCCTGCACGAGCGCGACCAGCCGCGCCGAGAGCCGCCGCACCTCGGGGGACATGTCGCCGGCTCGGACCGCGAGCAGGAGCGCGGCTCCGATCAGAAACAGCCCGGCGCCGAGCAGCATCGAACCCGTGAGCACCGCAGCCGCTCCGGCGCCGTCGGCGGGCCGTCGCAGGCTGAACGTGCTGCGCAGGTCCACCCGTTGCCACCAGCCGACCAACGCCAGCGGGGCCAGCACCGCGATCGCCTGCTGCATCGGGATCGCCCAGCACAGGTCGCTCGGGACGATGCCCTGGGCGTACCACAGTGCGGCGAAGCCCGCGACGAGTGGCAGGAGGGCCTGGACCACGTTCGGTCGGGGTCGCCGCGCCGGGCGATGGAGCGTCGCGCCGGCGACGTCCGGCCCGCGAAAAAGCACGTCCTCGTCGGCGAGCGTGAGGGCCGTGAGCCGCAGCAGGAGCCACGTGACGACACCCGCGGAGGCCAGCGAGATCACCAGGCCGAGTGCGATCGCGCCGGTCGTGGCGGGGGGCGTCGTGCCCGTGCCGAACGCCGACCGCGACACGATGATCTGCCCGGCGAACGGGACGGCGGCGAGAAGTGGACCACCGCGCATGCCGGGCAGGAGCGCCGTGCCGGCGATCGCGCTCACGAGGAGGATGACGGGCGTGAGGGTGTTCTGTGCCTCCTTGCCGCTCTTTGACGCCGTCGTCACCGCCAGGCAGGTCGCGGCGGCGACAGCCGCCATTCCACCGAACGCGAAAACCGTCGCGAGCATGGCCGTGAGAATCGTGCCATCCGGTACCGTGGCCGCGACCCCCTGTGGCAGCCAGCGCAGCGCGACGGCCGCCGTGCCGGCGATCGACAGCACGTTCGCCGCGAGGGTCGCGAGCGTGATCGTCAGCACGCCCAGGAACTTGCCGAACACGATGTCGGTGAGACGGCATGGGGCGATCAGGAGGGTCTCGATGGTGCCGCGCTCCTTCTCGCCGGCGATCGCGTCGATGGCTGGGTAGAAGGCGCCGGTGAGCGTGAGCACGGTGAGCAGCACGAGCACGCCCCCGGCCAACGTGGAGAACACGTTGTGCTCCGGCTTCCGCGGTGGACCGTCCGGGTCCCCCTCGAACGCCACGACTACGGGTTCGAGGAGTGTGCCCGGCAGGCCCGCGGCCCGCACGCGCTCTCGGGCCACGACCCGGCCGAGCGACCGCACGAAGGCCTCGAACTGCTCGCGAAGGGCGAGGTTCGCAGGCTGGGAGGCCGAGACCCGCACCGGGAGCCGCACGGTGCCCGCCGAGCGGAAGTCCGCCACGAACCCGGTCTCGGTGGGAATCCACAGATCGATGGCACCCTCGTCGAGCAGACGTTCGGCATCGTCATTCGCGACCTCTCCGAGGACGATCTCGGCCGGCCATCCCGTACGGTCCGCCGAGGGCGTGTCCTCCCGCGTGCGGGCCATGAGCGCAGCGAGGCGGGCAGCGTCCGGGCCCGACAGACCGATCTGCACCCGCGTCGGCGCCTCGCGGGCCTCGATCTCGAGAGTTGCAGTCCTGAGCCCGAGGGCCGTCGCCAGCGCGAGGATCGGGTAGGTCGCCATCGGGAGGAGGAGCGTGACGACGAGAGTGCGCCGGTCGCGGACGAACTCCAGCAGGTCTCTGCGGGCGATCGCGACGGAGGCCGCCAGGGATGGCGTGTCGCCGCCGGGGATCATGGCCGCGGCCCCGGGGCCGCG
>RFPF01000144.1 GCA_009926295.1 Planctomycetia bacterium | reverse complement strand
TCGTGCTCTCCGGCTCCAACTCCTACACCGCAGCCACGACGGTGAACGCCGGCATCCTTGAATTCAGCACGATCAACGCCCTGAGAAACTCGTCCGGCGTGAGCATCGCGGGTGGCGCGAACCTGCGGTATTCCGGCGGCGTTGGCTCGCTCGATCGCAACATCACCGTCACGAGCGGCACCGGCACGGTGACCAACGCCGGCGGCGGCTTGCTCACCCTCTCCGGCACGCTCTCGAAGAACGGCACCGTGCTGCGGCTCACGGGCGGCCAGTTCAACGTCACCGGCCAGATCGTGGGCACGAATGCCAACAGCGACCTGCTCGTGGACGGCACGTCCACGGTGACGCTCTCCTCCGCCAACACCTACAACGGCCCCACGTTCGTGAACCAGTCGAGTAACCTGATCGTCGGCATCAACAACGCGATCCCGTCGAACTCGGTCGTGACGCTCGGCAACGCCACCACGACAGGCACTCTGTCGCTCGGGTCCAATTCCAACGCGATCGGTGGCCTGGCGTTCGGCGGCGGCGGCGGCACGCTGCGGATGACCGCCAGCAATACCGGCGCCACGGCCCAGCTCACCGCCTCGACCGGCACCATGACGCTGACCAACGGCACGCTCGACCTCGGCGGCAGCGGCACCTCTGCCGGCTACTACCGGCTGGCGAGCGCCCAGTCGATCGCCGGCTCGTTTGCGAGCATCACGGGCACGAGCGCGGCCTACCAAGTGCTCACGACGAGCACCTCGATCGACTACCAGCAGCGGGCGGTGCTCGGGGCCGTTTCGGTCACGAATCCCGCCACGGCGATCATCACGGGCGGCTCGGCGGCCTTCACCTACACCGTGGCCAACACCGCCCTCTCCGGCGGTGCGGATCTCGGCTTCTCGTCGGGCTCGCTCTCCGCGAATCTGGCGGGCACCTCGAACGGCACGGCCACAGCCGGCGGTTCGAGCCCGGCGATCTCCGGACTCCTGTTCACCGGCACGAGCATCGGCACCAACCAGCAGGGCACGTTCACCGTGAACGCCCCGACCGCCTTCGGCGCGACCACGGCCACGGGCACGGTCGCCGTGACCGTCCTCGACCATGCTCTCCCGGGCTTCCAGGCGACGGGCATCACCAACGCCTACACGCAGGACACGCTGAACATCAGCTTCGGGTCGATCGACGAGTCGGCCGGCGTGCAGAGCTTCACCTACAGCCTGCTGAATCTCGCCAGCCAGACGTATGGCGCAGGGCTCACCGCGGGCCTCGCCTTCACGGGCGTCACGGCCGACGGCAACGGCTTCGCGTCGGGCCTCTCCACCTTCAGCAACCTTATCGGGGGCGGCACGAGCAGCCTGTTCACGATGACCTTCACACCGTCGGGCCAGGGCACGTTCAACAAGACGTTCACACTCGCCTTCTCCGACCAGGCTCTCTCTGGTGCCTCCGCCCGCCGCGATCTCACGATCAACGCCCAGGTGATCGTCGTGCCCGAGCCGGGCACGCTCGCGATGCTCGCCGCCGGGGCTGCGGGCGTTGCTGTCGCCCTGCGTCGCCGCCGCCGCTAACCGCTCCTGGCCGGTCAGTGTCAGCAAGCCACGGCAACGGGTGTTATCATGCGTGACACATCACGCGTGAGGACTCCGTTGATGAGGCTCCGCCCCGCCCTGCTCGCTGCCGCAACGGCCGTTGCCGTCGCAGTCCCCTGCCGCGCCGAGCAGCCCGCGCCGCAGCGGCCCAACATCCTCGTCATCTATTCCGACGACCACGGCTGGGCCGACCTGGGCATCCAGGGCGTCGATCCCGATATCCGCACGCCGCACCTCGACCAGCTCGCCCGCGACGGCGTGCGATTTACGCGGGGCTACGTCTCGGCCCCGCAGTGCGTGCCCTCCCGGGCCGGGCTGATCACGGGCCGCTACCAGCAGCGGTTCGGCGTGGAAGACAACAACCACGGCCCGCTCCCGCTCGCCGAGCGGACGATCGCCGAATGGCTCGCGCCCGCCGGCTACACGAGCGGCTGGGTCGGCAAGTGCCACCTCGACATCGGCGGTGAGAAGCGGAAGGGCGAGGGCTACCGGCTCCTGCCCGACCACATGCCGCACCACCAGGGCTTCGCGGAATACTTCCGCGGCGAACTGCGGCGCTACGAGGCCTCCCACGACCTGCAGGGACGGCCGTTTCCCGACGCGCCGCACCGCGTGGTGGACGAGCGGTTTCGCGTGGTCGTGCAGACGGAGGCGGCGCTCTCATTTCTCGACCGGCGGAACCAAACTGCAGGCCAGCCCTGGTTTCTCTACCTCGCCTGGTATGCGCCGCACGTGCCGCTCGAGTCTCCCGAGCCGTGGTTCAGCCAGACGCCGGAGTCGCTGCCGCTCGCCCGCCGGCAGGCGCTTGCGATGATCGCCGCGATGGACGACGGCCTCGGGCAGATCCGCGCGAAACTCCGGGCGATGGGCGCGGAGAAGAACACGCTGATCGTGTTCGCGGGCGACAACGGCGCCCCGCTGGGCAAGGCCTGGGACGGCTCGGTGAACGAGCCGCTCGTCGGGGAAAAGGGGATGCTGTCGGAGGGGGGCATCCGCACGCCCTTCATCGGTGCCTGGCCCGGCACCTGGCCCGCGGGCATCACGTACGACGAACCGGTGATCAACCTCGACATCGCCGCCACGGCCATCGTCGCGGCGGGCCTAACGGCTGATCCGTCGCTCGACGGCGTGGACCTCACGCCGTTCGTCACGGGCCGGAAGTCGGGGCCGCCGCACGAGCGGCTGTTTTGGCGCTGGGGCTCGCAGGCGGCCGTGCTCGAAATGCCCTACAAACTCATCACGCTCGGCGACCATGCCCCCCTGCTCTTCGACGTCACGCGGCCCGAGGGCGAGCACCACGATCGCGACCTCGCTGCCGGCCATCCTGAGATCGTCGCCCGGCTGCAGTCCCGCCTCGTGGCCTGGGCCGCGGAACTCCAGCTCCCGGGACTGCCGGAGGCCACGTCGGGCTCGGGGCGGCACCATGAAAAGCTCTTCGCTGAGCATGAGCTGACGGCCGCCACGTCGCCCAAAAAAGAGCCAGGGCCCGCGGCTCGCGCGGCACCCGCGACCAAAAAGCCGAATGTCGTCCTCTTCCTTGTCGACGACATGGGCTGGATGGACTCGTCGCCCTACGGCTCGCGGTATTACGACACGCCCAACATCGCCCGCCTCGCCGGCCAGGGCATGCGGATCACGCGGGCCTACTCGCAGCCGCTCTGCTCCCCCACGCGGGCCTGCCTGCTCACGGGCAAAAACGCCGCCCGTCACGGGATCACGTCGGCCGTGGGCCACACCGCGCCCGCCGAACGCGCGCTGCCGGAATCGGGCCCGCCTGCCCAGGAATTCGTGTATCCCACGAGCAAGACCTTCCTCGACCCGGCCGAATACACGCTTGCCGAGGCATTCCGCGACGCGGGCTACCGCACCGGCCACTTCGGGAAGTGGCACCTCGGAGTCACCGAGCCGCACTGGCCCGAAGCGCAGGGCTTCGACGTCGCATTCCATTGCCATCCCGACGCGGGCCCGCCGAACGCCTACTTCTCCCCCTACGGAGTCTCTCCCCCGGGAGGCACGCCTGAGAAGGGCCGCAAGCGGCTCATCGGCACGATCACCGACGGGCCGACCGGCGAGTACATCACCGACCGGCTCACCGACGAGGCGATCCTGTTCGTGGAGGCGAGCGTGCAGGAGAACGCGGGCCGGCCGTTCTTCCTCAACCTCTGGCACTACGGCGTCCACGGGCCGTGGGGCCACAAGGAGGCGCTCACGGCCGAGATGGCCAAGCGGACCGACCCGACCGGTCGCCAGGACAATCCCGTGATGGCCTCGATGCTCAAGAGCATCGACGAGAGCCTCGGTCGCCTGCTCGATACGCTCGACCGGCTGGGGATCGCCGACGACACGATCGTGATGTTTACGAGCGACAACGGCGGCAACACCCACAGCATGACCGACGACGCAGGGGGCAAGAAACGCCGCGACGACGCGAGCGACGCGACGACGGCGAGTTATCGGAAGTGGGCGAGCTTCAAGCCGCCGACGAACAACGCCCCGCTTCGCGACGGCAAGGGCACGCTCTACGAGGGGGGCGTGCGCGTGCCGCTCATCGTGCGGTTTCCGGGCCGGATCCCGCCCGGCACGACGAGCGACGCCCTCGTGGGTTGCACCGACGTCTATCCGACGCTCCTCGACCTCGCAGGAATCGCCGCCGATCCGGCGCAGGTGAAGGATGGCATCAGCTATGCAGGTGTGCTCCGCGGCACGGCCGCCCGCGCTCGCGACACCTACGTGATCTGGTTTCCCGGCCGACCCCACGGTAGCGCGGCCTACGCCGGCGATTGGAAGCTGATCCGCCGCGAAGAGCCCGCGCCACAGGGCGATGGCTCGACCCGCGAGCTCTACAACCTTGGGAACGACCTCGGCGAAACGACCAACCTCGCCGCGCAGCACCCGGAGAAGGCGAAGGAACTCGAGGGCGTGATCGACCGGCTGCTCGCCGACTCGGGCGCCGTCGTACCGCGGCCCAACCCCGGGTATCGCGGCAAACCCAAGAATTCAAAGCCGGATGCCAGCAACGCTGCTGTGAGGTGATCGCGTGCGCCGAAATACAGGGTGGATCACCACTCTCATGGCGGCGTGCCTCGTCGCGGCGGCCGCCCCCAACGCTGCGGCCGAGCCAAACGCTGCGGCCGAGCCGCGGCCGAACGTGCTCTGGATCTACCTCGAGGACGTGAGCGGCTGGTTTTCCTGTTATGGGGAGAAGTTGATCGCGACGCCGCACATCGACCGGCTCTCAGCACAGGGCACCCGCTTCACGCGGTTCTACACCTCGGCCGGCGTCTGCTCGGCCACGCGGTCCGCCGTGATGCTCGGCGCGATGCAGACGACGTTCGGCGTCCACCACCACCGCAGCTCGCGGAACAACGCCGCGGGCACGAAGCACGACGGCATCGGCATGATCAACCTGCCGGAGGGCGTCGTGCCTCTGCCGCACCTGTGCCGGCAGCACGGGGTCTACACGTTCAACGACGGCCGCGTGAAGGACGATTTCAACTTCGTGTTCCGCCACGAGGATCTGTACGACGATTGCCCCGCAGGCATGGGCTGGGGCCCAGCCCACACCGTCGCCGGCGATGCCTGGCGCGGTCGCCGGCCCGGCCAGCCGTTCTTCGGCCAGGTGCAGCTCGCCGGCGGCAAGTACGGCCTGGCTCGCAACGGTACGCCGCCACCCCGCGTGGTCGATCGGGCAGCCGTGCCCGTGCCTCCCTACTATCCCGACATCCCCGAGGTTCGCGAGGAGATCGGCCGCCACTACGACTGCATCGTGAAGACCGACGAGCAGGTGGGGGAAATCTTCGCCGCTCTCGACCGCGACGGCCTCGCCGACTCCACCGTCGTGATCCTCTTTTCCGACCACGGCTACGGCCTCCACCGCCACAAGCAGTTTCTCTACGAGGGAGGCATCCACATGCCGCTCATCGTGGCCGGCCCCGGCATTCCGCGGGGGGTAGTTCGGGATGATCTCGCGTCGTCGATCGACGTGGCCCCCACCACGCTCGGCATCCTCGGCCTGCCCATTCCCGGCCACATGGAAGGCCGCGACCTCTTTGCTGCCGACTACACGCCGCGCGAGTTCGTCGTCGCCGCCCGCGACCGCTGCGACTACTCGATCGAGCGGATCCGCGCCATCGTCACCAAAAAATACAAATACCTGCGCAACTATCTCACCGACCGCCCCTACATGCAACCGAGCTACAAGGACCCCTGGCCCGTCACGATCCGGCTCCGCGAGATGATGGCCCGCGGCGAGATGAACGACGTCCAAAACATCTTCTTCGGCGACTCGAAGCCGCCCGAGGAACTCTACGATCTCGAGAAAGATCCGCACGAAATCAAGAATCTCGCGGCCGACCCGGCCCACGCGGCCGCGCTCGAGCACCACCGCAAACTCCTCGCCGACTGGATCGCCGCCACCGGCGACAAGGGGCAGGAGCCCGAGGACGACGCCGGGCTCATCCAGGTGCTGTATGAGTGGGGCGAGAAGTGCGTAAACCCCGAATACGATCGACTCCGCGATCAGATCGACCCGCGGAAGAAAAGTCTTCCATCCCGCTGACCGACGCCCTCCACACGAAGCAGATCGGACGCCCATGCATCCCCGCCTCGCCGGCATCATTCCCGCGACCTACACGCCGCTCGGCCCCGATGGCCGCGTCGATTTCGCCGCCATCCCGCCGTTCGTCGGGCGGCTACTGGCCGATGGCGTGACGGGGCTCTATGTGTGCGGGAGCACCGGGGAAGGCGTGTCGCTCTCGTCGTCCGAGCGGCGGGGGGTGGCGGCGGCGTTCGTGCAGGCCACGGGCGGCCGCGTGCCCGTGATCGTGCACGTGGGCCACGACTCGCTCGCCGAAGCGGCCGACCTCGCCGGCCACGCCGCGGAGATCGGGGCGAGCGCCACCTCCGCGATGCCGCCCTGCTACTTTCCGATCCGCGACGCGGCAATGGCGGTCGAATGCTCCGCTGCGATCGCCGCTGCGGCCCCGAAGCTGCCCTTTTACTACTACCACATCCCCGCCATGACCGGCGTGGCGATCGACGTCGTCGAGCTTCTCAAGCAGGCCGGCGAGCGGATCCCGAACTTCGCGGGCGTAAAGTACACGGCCCACACGCTCCACGAGTTCGCGGAGTGCGTATCGCTCGACGGCGGCCGGTTCGAGATGCTTTCGGGCTACGACGAGATGCTGCTGCCGGCGCTCGCCGTCGGGGCCAGGGCGGCGGTCGGGTCCACCTTCAATGCGGCCGCTCCGCTTTACCGGCGCATCATGGCCGCCTTCGATGCCGGCAATCTCGAGGCCGCCCGCACGGAGCAACTCCGCGCGGTGGCGATGATCCGCGTCTTGATGCGGTTTCCATTCCATCCCGCCATGAAGGCGGTGCTTGCGATGATCGGCCCGTCGTGCGGCGCGTGCCGGCCGCCGCTGCCGCGTCTCACGCCCGCCGAGCAGACGCGGCTCCGCGAGTCGCTCGACGCGATCGGCTTCTTTACGTGGGCCCGGCCATGACGCTGCGAATCGTGATCGTCGCGGTCGCGGCCCTCGCGCGGATCGCTGGCCAGGCGTGCGCGGGCGATGCCTTTGCCTGGGAGCGGCTGGCCGATCTTCCCGATGCCAGGGGCGTCGCGGGCGCGTTCGCGGGCGTGTGCGGCGGCGAGGACGGTGGCCGGCTCGTGGTCGCGGGCGGTGCAAACTTTCCCGATCGGCCGCCGTGGGACGGGGGCGCGAAGGTGTGGCACGCCACGGCCTGGATGCTCGCCGAGCCCGGCGGCCGGTGGGAGGCGGCCACGCCCCTGCCCGCTCCGCTCGGCTACGGCGTATCGGCCACGTTCGGCGGCCGCGTGTGGTGCGTGGGCGGGTGCGATGGCAACCGGCACGTGGCCTCGACCGTCGCGCATGGGTGGGATGCCGCCGCG
>RFPF01000143.1 GCA_009926295.1 Planctomycetia bacterium | reverse complement strand
TGTTGTTTCCGCCGAGGACGAGCGTGCCGGGACCGGCCTTCGTGATGCCCTGGAAGAGGCTGCCTTCGGTAATCGCACCGGGCACGACGAACGCGGCGCCCGAGCCGACCGTCGCCCCGCTCGGCCCGGTGGTCGAACCCGCCCCGCCGGCGGCCGACACCCGCGACGTCCCCGCTGCCGAAACCTCGGGCGGACTCCGCCGCATCGAAGCGGCCAGCGGTGACCGCTCCACCTGATTGCCTCCGGCGAGGTCAGGCGGTAGGTTCCTCGCGGCTGCGACCGAGGAGCTTCGCGGCCGCATCAGGAGGCAACCCGTGGGCAGGATCAAAGTCGCAGGCCCCGTCGTCGATCTCGATGGCGACGAGATGACGCGGATCATCTGGCAGTTCATCAAGGATCAGTTGATCCTGCCGTACCTCGACCTCCAGATCCGGTACTACGACCTCTCGATCGAGAATCGCGACGCCACGGCCGACCGGGTGACGGTCGACGCGGCGAACGCGATCAAGGAATGCGGCGTCGGGGTGAAGTGCGCGACGATCACCCCCGACGAGGCGCGGGTCGAGGAATTCAAGCTCAAGCAGATGTGGAAGAGCCCCAACGGCACGATCCGCAACATCCTCGGCGGCGTGATCTTCCGCGAGCCGATCATCATCAAGAACATCCCGCGGCTGGTCCCGGGCTGGACGAAGCCGATCGTCGTCGGCCGCCATGCGTTCGGCGACCAGTATCGTGCCACCGACGTGAAGATCCCGGGAAAGGGCACGCTCACGCTCACGTTCACGCCGGCCGACGGGTCGAACCCGATGGAGATGAAGGTGTTCGACTTCCCTTCACCGGGCGTGGCGCTGGCGATGTACAACCTCGACGACTCGATCCGCGACTTTGCCAGGGCGAGCTTCCGCTACGGCCTGGCGCGGAGCTACCCCGTCTACCTCTCCACCAAGAACACGATCCTCAAGGCCTACGACGGCCGGTTCAAGGACATCTTCCAGGAGGTCTTCGACGCCGAGTTCAAGGCGGAGTTCGCGGCCAAGGGGCTGACGTACGAGCATCGACTGATCGACGACATGGTGGCGAGCGCACTCAAGTGGGAGGGCGGCTATGTCTGGGCCTGCAAGAACTATGACGGCGACGTGCAGAGCGACATCGTGGCACAGGGCTTCGGCTCGCTCGGCCTCATGACGAGCGTTCTCATGACACCCGACGGGAAGACGGTGGAGGCCGAGGCGGCTCACGGCACGGTGACACGGCACTACCGCCAGCATCAGCAGGGCAAGCCGACGAGCACCAACCCGATCGCCTCGATCTTCGCCTGGACACGGGGTCTCGCCCACCGCGGCAAACTCGACGGCACGCCGGCGGTGACGCACTTCGCCGACACTCTGGAGCGGGTGTGCGTGGAGACGGTCGAGCAGGGAAAGATGACGAAGGACCTCGCGATCCTCATCGGCCCCGGCCAGCCACACCTCACCACGCAGGAGTTCCTGGCGGCGATCGACGCCAATCTGCGGGCGAAGATGGCCTCGGCGTGAGCGGCCCGCGTGGGACCGTGGTTCTCGGCGTCGATTTCACGTCGGCGCCCTGCGCCAGGAAGCCGATCACCGTGGCGGTCGGCCAACTCGCCCCGTTCCGCGGGAAGACCATCTATCGGCTGGATGAGGTCCGCGGTGTCGCGTCGCTGGCGGGGTTCTCGGCCCTGCTGGCGGATGACTCGCTCTCCGGCGATGGCTGGATCGGCGGCTTCGATCTGCCGTTCGGCCAGCCGCGGGCGCTCGTGGAGCACGAGGGCTGGCCGACCGACTGGGCCCGGTTCGTTCGCTTCTACTGCGGCCAGCCCCGCGAGCGCCTGCGTCTCGCGTTCAAGCGCTGGTGCGACGCCCGCCCCGCCGGAGAAAAATTCGCATGGCGTCGGACCGACAGGCCGGCTGGATCGAGCCCGGCGATGCGCTGGGCCAATCCCCCGGTCGCGTGGATGATGCACGCGGGCGTCGGGAGAATGCTCGACGCGGGGCTCACGTTTCCGGCCCATCGGCATTCGCCTCATGACCGCGGCACGGCAGCCACCAGGGTCGCGCTCGAGGCCTATCCGGCATTCACCGCGCGGCGGGCCTGCGAGAGATCCTACAAGAGTGACTCACCGGCGAAGCAGACGGTGGAACGTCGACGCAACCGGGCCACGATCGTCACGGCCCTCGAACGCGGCGCAGCCGGGCTCCAGCCCGCGCTCGCGATCACGCCCGCCTGGAGGCGGCGTCTCGTCGCGGACGGCCACGGCGACCTGCTCGACGCCGTGATCTGCGCCCTGCAGGTGGCACATGCCGCGGCACTTCCCCGATTCGGGCTGCCGCGGCGGGTCGATCCGCTCGAGGGCTGGATCACCTCCGTGCCGATGGGTTAGATTCTCGCCGGTTCATGGAGAAGACGATGCCTGGCAAGGTCACGGACGACCGCTCGACGACCCCACCACACAGCACGCGCCGCCGACCGCGGCCTGGAGCGGCGGCGAGCCGGGGGCATCGCTCGGTGGAACCGCAGCTGGCCTTCGAAGCCGAGCCGGCCGGTTCCGAAGCCGGTGTCCACCGGCTCTACACGGTCGCCATGATGGCCGACGTGCTCGCCGTTCCCGTGGCGGCGGTCCGACACTGGTGCCGGGGCGGGCTTCTCGAACCCACCCGCCGGGCGGGCGCCCTGGAGTGGTTCGACTTCCAGCAGCTCGTCGTGGGCCGCCAACTGGCACGCCTCATGGCCGGGGGCCTGTCGCTCCGGGAGATCGACGCCAAACTCGCCGGGCTCGCGCCGGGAGGGGCGCCCGAGGCGGCCCGAGAGGCGGGGCGGATCGTGGCCGATGGCCGACGGCTGAGCATCCGCCGCGACAACCGGCTCGTGGGCGCGGGCGGCCAGCTTCAGCTCGGCTTCTACGCCGACCTGCCGGCCCAGCACCACCAGACGCGTGTGATGCCGCTCGCGACCACCGCGACTGCGCTGCGGTCGGAGGGGCCGACCGACATCGAGGTGACGGTCGACACCGCCGGAGATCCGGAGACCGCCGCCGAACTGCTCGACCTCGCCGCCGACCTCGAGGCCGCGGGCGAGTACACGGAGGCGGCCGAGGCGTTGCGGGCCGTGCTGCAGGCCGATCGCCCGACGGCCCAGGTTGCGTTCATGCTCGCGGAGCTGCTCTACCGCGCCGGCGATCTCACGGCGGCCCGGGAGAGGTACTACGCCGCCGTGGAACTCGATGCCGACCACCTCGAGGCGCGGGCGAGCCTCGGCTGCGTGCTCGCGGAACTGGGCGAGCATGAGCTCGCGCTTGCGGCTCTCGAGGGTGTCCTCCGTCAGCAGCCCGACTACGCCGACGCCCACTGGCACACGGCCGGCGTGCTCCGCGACCTGGGCCGCACTCCGGACGAACAGCGGCACCTCCGCCTGTTCCTGTCGCTCGCCCCAGCGAGCCCGTGGGCCAAGATCGCCCGCGAACGGCTCGACGGCTGACGCGTTGCTTCCTTCCCCCCTCGCTTGCGCTTCAGGCTTCCGGACGAGGGAGGCGAGAGCTTGCACCTACCATTGAGCCTGCGTAGCTGACCAGCGCGGCCCGGATGGCGGGACGCAGGCGCTCCCGCCGGCGCGGGCAGGTCCGAGTGAACGGAGCCCACGGATGGGCGCAGTGAGCGTCCGGCGAAATGGTACGGGGCAATCGCGAGCCGGCGCATCTGCAGCCGGTCGCAACAGGAAGCCTAGTAGGCACCCCAGGGGCCGCGCACGGGGTGCACGCCGAACTGCACGGTATCGCTCGGCTGGTTCGGCGTCGGGAGCATCGCACCGCCGCTGCCGGGGACGGCCCCCGGGCCCGGATAGGGCCGGCGGAACTGATGATAGATGGGCATGACGCGCGAACTCGGCACGCCCCAGCCGTATTCGCTCGTGAACTCCGCCGTCGGCGGCACGACGAGCGCCATCGGCCGGCCTATCGACGGGTCGTACCACACGCTGTGCCAGCTCTTTCCCTGGCTTCGCAGAAAGTACCGCTTCTCGATCGTGTCGTGGTGGAGGCAGTGATGGCCGTGCGCACACAAGGCGCAGTGCCCACAACGGCCGCAGAGCCCGTCGCGGCAGCAGTGCTGGCCGCACGCCTCGCACGCGGTGCACCCGTGGCTCTGGTGATGCCGATGATGGCCGCCCGCGACGCAGATCGCCGCCGAGACCACGACGAGCAACGCGGCCGTCGCCGCCAGCCCGCTCCACCGCCACGCCAGACGCGCCTCGTGCATGATGCTCCTGCTCCTCGCTCACCACCAATAGGCGCGCACGTCGGTCCGCATGCCCATCGCCCCGGCGGGACGGATGTAGTGGCGGCGATGCTTGTAGAGAAACTCGTGCGGCATGAAGGGTGGATACGTGTACCAGGTGTGGCCCACCCGCGGCGGCACGGGACGCGGTGCCACGTACAGCTGGGCGCCGAAGCCGGGCGCCGGCCCCGCCGGCACCGGCGGAACGTAGAAGTTGTAGAACACGTCGGGCGTCGGAGCCTCGACACCGCCGTTGATCGGTGCGGCGTCCGCGGCGGCCACCGACAGCGAAAGCGACACGACCACGAGCCCGAGTCTGAGGCGAACCATCGACTTTCCTCCCCCGCTGCACCGCGGCATGCGCCGCTGGCGGTGTTCTTCGGCGCGCGCCGATTGCAGGAATGACTCCCGCCGTTCCACGTCTGACGCCCCTGCCCAAGAGGCAAGGTCCACCGCCGAGACCGACGTGGCAGGAAGATTCGGCAGCCCGGCCCTACAACCGCTACACTTTGCCCCTCTTGCCAGAGCATCTGCCTTGAGTCACAGTCTTTTCCGATGCCCACGAAGACCCGTCGCCCCAAGTCAAAATCCACCAGCAACGGCCCTCGCGGGGCGGTAGAGCCGCCCGTGGAGCCCGGAGTCGCACCGCCGACGGCCTCCTCCAATGGCAGGCCGAAGGAGACGAAGCGCCGCGCCACCGCCCAGGCCCTCGCCGCCGGCCAGCGTGACATCTCCGTGAGCGAGTTCTTCGCCAAGAACCGCCACCTGCTCGGATTCGACTCGCCGCGGAAGGCGCTCCTCACGAGCGTGAAGGAGGCGGTCGACAATTCGCTCGACGCCTGCGAGGAGGCCGGCATCCTGCCCGAGATCTGGGTGCACATCGAGCAGGTGGGTGAGAGCGGCACGCGCTACCGAATGGGCGTCCAGGACAACGGCCCGGGGATCGTCCGCAAGCAGATCCCGCTCATCTTCGGCAAGCTGCTCTACGGGTCGAAGTTCCACCGCCTGCGGATGAGCCGCGGCCAGCAGGGAATAGGCATCTCGGCGGCCGGCATGTACGGCGTGCTCACGACCGGCAAGCCCGTGAAGATCATCTCGAAGACCGGCCCGAGGGACGTCGCCCACTACTACGAGTTGAGGATCGACACGAAGACCAATCAGCCCGAGATCCTCAACGGGCGGGGCGAGGGTGTGGACATCCCCTCCGGCAAGAGCGGCGCCGAACTCATGAAGAAGCACGCGATCGAGTGGGTCGCCGAGAATGACAAGGCCGATGCCATCGAGCACGGTACACGCGTGACGATCGAGATGGAGGCGAAGTTCCAGCGGGGCCGCGGCAGCGTCGAGGAGTATCTCGAGCAGACCGCGATCGCCAATCCGCACGCGCGGATCCATTTCCAGGGGCCGGACGGACCGGAGCGAATCCTCGAGCGGTCGAGCGACGACCTGCCGCCGGAGCCGAAGGAGATCAAGCCGCACCCCTACGGCGTCGAGCTCGGCCGGCTCGTGACGATGCTCCAGGAGCACCCCAAGCTCACGCTGGCCCAGTTCCTCACGCAGTCGTTCTCCCGCGTCTCCCACGGTACGGCGAAGAAGATCTGCGACCAGGCCAGCCTTTCCACCCGGGTCACCACCGGCAAGCTCGGCCGCGGCGAGGCCGACTCGCTCTTCAAATCGATCCAAGAGACGAAAATTCCGCCGCCGGCCACCGACTGCATCGTGCCGATCGGCGAGCAGCGGCTCTTGGCGGGCCTGCGGCAGGTGGTGCCGGGTGAATTTTTCACTGCGGCCACGCGGCCCCCGAGCGTCTACCGCGGCAATCCGTTCGTGATCGAGGCGGCGCTCGCCTACGGCGGTGGCGTGGCGGCGCAGAAGATCACCCGCGAAGGGCTCGGCGAGCTGGCGAGTGAGAGCGACGCCCGCAGCCTGCGGCAGTTCCTCACGACGACCTTCACGGGGATCGGCTCGGAGGCCGCCGACAAGATCCTCGCCGAGGCCCAGCTCGCGCCGCGACAGAGCCCGTCGAAGCTCAAGAAGACCGCGCTCGACGCCCTCCATGGCGCGATGCAGAACGTGAGCGTCGACGAGGGACAGAACATGAACGTGCTGCGCTACGCCAACCGCGTGCCGCTGCAGTTCCAGCCCGCCGCCTGCGCCGTCACACAGACGATTCTGTCGACCAATTGGCGGTCCTACGGCCTCTCCCAGTCCCGCGGCGGCCTGCCGAGCGGGCCGGTGACGGCCATGGTGCACGTGGCGAGCGTGTGGGTGCCGTTCACGAGCGAATCGAAGGAGGCGATCGCCCACTACCCCGAGATCCAGAAGGAGATCCGGCTCGCCCTCCAGGCCGTGGGCCGCAAGCTGGGGATGTACCTGCGCCGCAGGCTCCGTGTCGCCCAGGAGGGCCAGCGCCGGAGCATCTTCCTCCGGTATCTCGGCGAGGTGGCGACGGCCGTCGCCCAGATCAACGGCCTCGACCGCGAGAAACTCTACGAGCAACTCCTCGCCGTGGCCAAGAAGAAGACCGCCGAGGCCGACGTGAAGCTCGACGACCGTGGCCGGCCGATCGAGGAAGCCGATGAGCTGGAGCTCGGCGAGAACTGCATCATCGTGCCGCAGAAACTGCCGGGCGAGTCAACCGACGAGCAGACCGCCGCTGACGAGAAGCCCGCGCCCAAGGCAAAAGCGAAGAAGAAACGCCGAAAGTAGGACGGGCTTGGGTCTGGCGTACCTCAACGCGCTCAATCCGGCTCGTGACTGCCCAGACCCCTTGCCGGACGTTCGCCTCAGCCCTCCAGGCTTCGGCTCTCTGCATGTCCGCTTCGCTTTCGGCATCCATGCCTGCGCTCGCTCCCATAGCCCGGCTCTTTGGTCTGGGCAGTCCCGAGCCTCCTCAACTGGCTCGACTCAAAACGGTGAGGCGAGGGGTTGCCCCTGCCATTGAGCGGGCGTATCTGACCAGCGGAGCCATGGATGGCGCAGCGCAGGCAGATCCGAGCGAGCGGAAGCCAGGATGGCTGAAGCGAGCGTCCGGCGAGATGGTACGGGGCAACGCCGAAGCCGGTGCGGCAGAGTTGAGCAGAGACAGGCTGAAGCCTGTCCTACGCAAGCAGGTCCGTCACGACGTTGCCGTGCACGTCGGTGAGGCGGAAGTCGCGGCCCTGATAGGGGAACGTCAGCCGGAGGTGGTCGATCCCCATGAGGTGCAGGAT
>RFPF01000142.1 GCA_009926295.1 Planctomycetia bacterium | reverse complement strand
GCTCGGCCCGCCTCGTGGCCAGGATGTGCACGACGCTGCCGTTCATGAGCACGAGCGCCTGGGCCGGCACGTGCGATTCGTCGCGGTGGCCCTGCGTGGAGAGCGTGCTCGGCGGATCGAAGGCGGCGAGGAAGGGATCGGTCCAGTTGCGCCGTGCGTGCATATAGATGCTGCGGCGGCGTGCGTCGCCGCCGACGGGCGGCCCGAACTCGCCGCGGTCGATCTGGCCGGATGTCGCCAGCAGCGAGTCGCGGATCGCCTCCCCTTCGAGCCGCCGAAGCCGGGCGTGGGAGAAGAGCGTGTTGGCGGGATCGAGGCGCGCGGCCGATTCGGAAGGCTGCACGGCGAGCCGGAAGGCCCGCGACGTCGCGAGCAATCGCACGAGGCCCTTCAGCGACCAGGGCTGCGGCGTCGGGCCGGGGCGATCGACGCTGGCCGGCGCGACGAATGACGTGGCGAGATGGTCGAGCAATTCAGGATGCGTCGGCAGGTCGCCCATCGCGCCAAACGTGTCCACGCTCGCCACGATCCCGCGGCCAAACACGTGGTGCCAGACGCGGTTGACGAACACCCGCGGCGTGAGCGGGTTCGTCGGGGCGACGAGCGCGGCGGCGAGTTCGAGCCGGCCGCTGGAGCCCGCTGGGAATGGCGTCGGGTCGAGCGCCGAGAGAAACCGCCGCGGCACGGGATCGGCCGGCTGCCGATGGTTGCCGCGCACGAAGAGCGGCTGGTCGAACACGGTGCCTTCGACGACGCCGGGCGCGCGGGTGGGCGGCGGGATCGCCGTGGCAAGCGTGCGGAAGCGCGTCGCGATCTCGCCGAGGGTGGCCGCAGCGTCGAGCCGCGTCGGCAACACGTCGGCCACGAGGCAGGCGTCGAGGACCGCGGTGTCGGCAGCGGTCGCGGCGCCGCCTTTCCAGGCTTCGATCGCCGTCGCGATCCGGGCCGCGTCGGCAGCCGGAGGCGACACTCCTCCAGGCGGCCGCGTTCCGGAAAGATCAATGGCCACCACGCTGAACCACGAGCCCTTTTCGTCGGTCGGATCGACGGGCAGGTCGCCGGCCGTTGCGATCTCGAGATGGGCGATCTCTCCTTTCCAGTAGTTCGTGCGAATCGGAACCCACGTCGGCACGCCGTCCTCGAGCCGCACCTCCTGATAGACGGTCCCGATCCGCGGATAGTTGCGGACAACGAGCCGCAGCCGGGCCTTGCCTGCGCCGGCGAGGGCCACGTGAATCCATTCGGGCGGCACCTCGAATCGCGGCGAATGGAGCACCGCGCCGTCGCTCGCCACGAGCAGGTTTGAGTGGACACCGGCCGGCAGGAGCCGCGTGATCGCGCGGTCGCCGTCGGCGGTGATGCGAAACTCCCCCGGTGCTGACGCGGCCCCGACGCCCGAGCCCGAGCGAAACCACGCCGCAAGGTCGCGCACCGTGCCGCGCTCGGCCTCGGCCAGCGGCGGCGCCGCGGGCCAGGCGGCCTTCGCCACTGCATCGGCGTGGGCTGCAAGCCCACGTGCGACGCCTTCGGGATCGGCGGCCACGCGGGCCAGCCACGTGTCGGCAAGAACTTCGCGGAGGCGGTGCTTGAGGTCGGCCAGTTCGGCGCGGGCCGCATCGCGCCGGCCTGCGGCATCCACTTCGATGACCGCGGGCCGGCAGCTCGCAAGCGTGCCGAAGAGGGCATAAAAGTCGGCCTGCGAGATGGCGTCGAACTTGTGGTTGTGGCAGCGGGCGCACGACACCGTCATGCCCAGGAACGCCTTAGAGACGACGTCGATCTGGTTGTCGGTGAACGTGACGAGTTCATCGAGCGCGTCGGTAGGCGTGAAGCCGTGCGGCACCATCCGCAGGTTGCCGATGCCGAGGGCCGACTCGTTCACGCCCGTCGCCGCGTCGATCCGCGGGTCGGGCAGGAGGTCGCCGGCGATCTGCTCGCGGATGAAGCGGTCGATTGGCACGTCGTCGCGGATCGCGCGGATGCACCAGTCGCGAAATCGCCAGGCGTGAGGGATGAGCGGATCCCCCTCGCTGCCGTGTGTTTCACAGTAGCGGACGCAGTCGAGCCAGTGGCGGGCCCAGCGTTCGGCGAACGCCGGCGACGCGATCAGCCGGTCCACGAGACGCTCCCAGGCGTCGGGGGCGGTGTCGGCGAGAAACGCCGCCCGCTCGTCGGGCGTCGGCGGCAGGCCGGTGAGCACGAGCGTGGCCCGGCGGAGCAGCGTCTCGCGGTCGGCCTCGCCAGCGGGTTCGATGTTTGCGGCGGCGAGTCGCGCTGCGAGAAACCGATCCACGGGATGATCGCTCGCAGCGAGCCACGACGCGCCGCCTGTGGGCGCCGGCACGGGCGGGTGGCTGATCGGCTGCAGGCTCCACCATTTCTGGCGGCGGGCGAAGATCGCATCCCACGACGCTTCGCGGGCGAGTTCGTCGGCGGAAGGCGGCTTCTCGCGCGGGTCGGGTGCCCCCAGTTCAATCCAGCGCCGGAACGCCGCCACAACTTTTTCAGACGGCTTCGGGCCCCCCTTGGGCATGAGCAGGTCGTCGCGGTGCTCGAGCGCCGTCATGATCACGCTTGCGGACGGATCGCCGGGCACGACGGCCGGCCCGGAAAATCCCCCCTCGCGCATGCCGCCGGCCCAGTCGAGGGCCAGGTCCTGCTCGCGCTTGCCGCTCGTGGCGTGGCACTCGTAGCACCGCTCCACGAGATACGGCCGGATCTCGCGCTCGAAGAGATCGTCGGCCTCGCCGGCCCACGCCGGCCTCACGAGCGACGCGGGCAGGACCACGAGCAGCGCGGCCGTGACCGCGATCCATGCGGCGAGCCGCGCCCCAAACCACCCATGATTCACGAGGGATCGGTTTGTCATTCCCTCCATGAGAACGTAGTCTCGAATAAGAATCAATTGCGCCGAAGTCAGTTTGTCGAGCTGATTCACGCCGCCTTCGCCATCACGAACAGAGGCAGTTTTCTATGCGCACGACCGACGGCTCCCGCACCCGTTCGCCGCGCCGCGGCATCCGCAAGGCATCGCCCGACTTCGACGC
Organism: Planctomycetia bacterium; assembly: GCA_009926295.1. Lineage (GTDB taxonomy): Bacteria > Planctomycetota > Planctomycetia > Pirellulales > UBA1268 > RGVT01. The sequence goes on along the minus strand of RFPF01000142.1, from coordinate 4,507 downwards.
CCTCCCCTCGCCAACCTGCGGCAAGACGCTCGCCATTCTGGAACTCGTCGCCCGGCATCCCCGCGGCATCAGCGCCGCCCAAGCGGCCAGGCTCTCCGGGATCACGCCGAATCTCGTGTTTCGGATCCTGAAGACGCTCGCCACGCTCGGCTTCTGCCATCAGCACGCCGGCCACCCTCTCCGGCCGGCTGCTCGACCTCGCCGGACCGCAGGCCGGCGAGCAGAGCCTCGTGGTGGCGGCGCACGCTGCGCTCAAACGCCTGCGGGATGCCTCGGGCGAGACGGTGCAGCTCGTCGGGAAATCACTCGTGCTCGAGCAGGTCCGCGGCACGCAGGCGCTGCAGGTGTGTGGCCAGGTGGGCATGCGGGCCCCGCTCTACTCGAGCGCACCCGGCAAGGCGATCCTCGCCTGGTGGCCCGACGAGCGGCGCGCGGCCTGGCTCGAGGCGACGACGCTCAAGCGGTTCACGGCCACGACGATCGCCGACCGTGCGAGCCTCGAGCGGGAACTGGCCTCGGCCCGCCAACTCGGCTACACGGTGGACCGTGCCGAGGGCCTCGAGGGGATCCACTGCGTGGCCGCGCCGATCCTCGACGCCCGGGGCGCGCTCCTGGCGGCCGTGACGATCATGGCCCCGGTCTCACGGCTGCCGGAGGAAAAGCTTGCTGCGGCGGGCGAACAATGCATCGACGCCGCCAGGGCGATCGAAGCCACGCTCCAGACGTAGCGACAACTCGGCGGCGTTGGCCCTTACGGCGACGGCGAGCGGGTGAGGTCGAACGTGAACCGGTTCGGACCGGCTTCCGTAACCTCGACCGTGAGCGTTGATTTCGTGTTGTAGCGGGCTGGAATCAGCTCGACGAACTGGACGGGCCCTGTCGGCGGATCGGGCGTGCCCGGAGGCGGGCCCGATGCCGAAATCTCCACACGGCGCTTTCCCGCCTTCCCGACCACGCGGAATGCACCGCCCTCGATCATCGCGCCCTCGGGCGCCACGCCCGGCTCGACTGGCTGAAACACGATCGAGCCCGTGGCGACGGGCTTGCCGTCGAGCGTGACGGTGCCGGTGCTCACCACTCCGGCAGGCCTGCCGCAGCCGACGGCCGTCACGCCGGCGCAGACGAGCATGCCGCAGGCCAGCCGCCACCGGTTCGGCGAACGAACGCGGTCAGTCATTGGCGGCCACCTCGCCGCCATTGCGACTGCCCCACGCCGCGAAGATCGTCGGATCGATTGCATCCACGACGAACCGCGTGGAGCCGTCGGCGAACGCGACGTTGACGCCGCCCGGATGGTTGCTGCGGGCCGACATATGGTTGTTGCTCCCGGTGGGCGTACAGGGCGCCTGGGGAACCTTCGCCGCGTTGCAGTTCGCGACGCGGTCGGGCACGCTGGTGTTGGGCGTGTAACGCGTGCTGATGCAGGGGAGCGCTTCCCAGGCGTTGTGATACCGGCCACGCATGTCCTCGTTTCCCGCCGCCCAGCCGGACGCATCGTCGGGCACGACGAGTATCTCGCCGACCGCCATCGTCTTCGACGTGCCGTCGGTCACATCCTTGATCCGGACTGCCGACAGTGGGAAGGCGATTCCGTTCAATTGTGTGCTGCTCCAACTGCCCGATGGATTGAACGCCGTATTGCCGGCAACGAGCACGTGGTTTCCGTGAAAGCCCTGCTGGTTGCTGGCTGCGTTCGCGCTGGTCTTCTTGGGGCTGGAATAGTCGGACGGGCAGACGAACGACGGAACGACGATGGTGACACCTGGAAGGAATATGAACGAGCACCCCGGGCAGTTGGTCGCGCCGGCATTCCATTGGCATCCGTACGGATTCTTGAAGTACCAGGTGTATTGCTGATCGTAAAGCGACTGCTGCTCGACATACGGCATCACCCGGAAAAACCAGCTCCACCGCATCAGCGGATACAGGGTGCCGCTATACGGGTTTTGAACGCCGGTTTCACCGCTCCCCAGAAGCCAGGTCTCCTGCCCCCTCGGGAACGTCCCCTTGGTTTCATGGTGATTCAGCAAACCGAGGGCGATCTGCTTCTGATTGGCGCTGCACGTGGATCGCCGGCCGGCCTCGCGCGCCGCCTGGATCGCCGGCAACAGCAGGCCGACAAGCACGCCGATGATCGCGATCACCACCAACAGCTCGACGAGGGTAAAACCCCGGCGGCATGTTGCGTGATAATCGGCAGGCCGCTGCATCGCAACACCCTGGGCGAATTGAGAGATCACAAACTCCGCCTTCCCTTCCGGACGAAACCCACCCACGGCCTCGAATTCAGGTGACCGTACGACAAATTGTATCGCACTATGCCGCCGGAAAGAATGGACATCGCACTTTTTGTCAATACATATGGAGCGAACGATCCACGCTCCGTAACGCAGCCAGCAGCAAGACCGAGCGTTGAAACAGGCGGCTCGTCATGGCGTAGCCCATCGATCAACCGGCTGGCCGATTTCCAGCCGGCCGTCCGCCTCGTAGCGCAGCGGATACGGCTTGCCCAGAGTGTCGCCCGACCACGCGAAGATGCAGTCTTCCCCGACCGGCCCCTGCAGGATGTTCCACACATAGAAGTGCGGGCTCCACGGATGATCCGGATACTTCATCACCGGGCCGCCGGGCACCGGCTTCCACGGGCCGCGGATGTCGGTGGATTCAAAGAGCAGGTTCACGCTCTGGCGGGGCTTCCCGGGATCGACGAGCCAGGGGTCGAGGGCTTTGATGGTTTCGAGATGCGCGGGCGGAGCCTTCTTCAGGTCTTCGAGCACGCCTCCTACGTAGAGAAAGTAGCGGTCGCCGTGCTTCCAGACGAACGGCACCTCGTAACGCTCGTAGATGCCGGGCGGAAACACGATCCGGTCGAATTGCCAGCCGCGGTCGAGCTCGCGGGAACGAAACAGGAGCAGGCCGCCATCGGCGTGGTCGCCGTGGTCGTAGAACACCTGCGACTGCACCCACATCCAGTGGAACCCATCGACCTTTTCCGAAAACACATACGGATCCCCACCGGGCAGAAACTCATACGTCCGCCCTGCGAACGCCGCGGAGATCGCCTGCTGGCGAGCGTCGGGCGACCAGCGGTCGGGGTACTCGAGCAGGATGTCCGGGGCCATGACCCAGTGTTCCATGTCGGTGCTGGTGGCGAGGCCCACTCCCTGCCGCTTCGTGCCGACTCCGGTGTAGTAGAGAAAGCAGGTGGCCCGCCCGGGGTCGTAGACGGCGTTGCCCGAGTGGATGGCCCGATCGGCCCACTGGTGCCGAACCGGGCAGGCGGCCACGCCATACAGTTGCCACTCGAGCAGATTCTTGCTGCGAGCCACGCCGTAGCTGCGGCCGTCTCCCCAGAACCTGTCCTGGCCCACACACCGCGGAATCTGCAGAAAGAAGGCGTAGTAGGTGTCGCCGACCTTCACGAATCGGAAGTCGTTCATGAACATTCCGGGCGTGCGATACGGCCGATATCGGGCTTCGGCGAATGGCTTCGACCAGCCGTCGTCGGCCCGGCCGAGGAGACAGGTCGAGGCTGCCGCGAGGCAGACCACGGCGCACGCCACGCGGCGGAAAGAGGTGCGGCGGCGAATATCCGCGGTCTTCGGCGACAATCTTTTGTGGCGGCAGCCTGAAGGCTGTCCTACGTGCGGCGGCGGGCCCACGCGGCGGCGGCCAGGCCGATGCCCGCGGCGGCCAAGGCCAGCGCCCCCGGCTCGGGCACGATGACGACGTCGCCCGTCGCCGTGCTGAAGGTGAGCGTCTGGGCGCCTGACTGCAGCGACCACGTGCCGCTCGCCACCTGCGACCACGTGCCCGCGTAGAACCCTGTGGATGCCACGCCACTGAAGTCGCCGGTCGGCGTGCCGGAGAAATTGAACAGATCAAACGTGGTCTGATCGGCAACGGCGCTCGCGAGACCGAACGAGAGCGACAGCAGGCCACCGTACGTGAGCCCGCCAGCGGTCGTGAGGTTGATGCCGTCATATTGGGCGCCGCGCGTCAGGTCGTTGATTTCCATCAGCGTGGTGGCTGACGACGAGAGGACGAGCGACGCGAGCGTGAGCATGCCGGGGCTGTTACCCGGGCTGAGTGTTCCGTCCACCGTCGCCACGCCGCCAATCGTGCCGGAGCCGGCGAGGATCGAGCCGGCAGCCACGCTCAAGGCGCCGCTTCCGAGCACGCCGTTGACGGTCAGTTGACCGGCATTCACGGCGGTGGAGCCGGTGTAGGAGTTGGAGCCGGAGAGCACGAGCGTGCCGAGGCCGCTCTTGATGAGGCCTGCGGTCGATGCGCCAAAGTTGTTCGCAAGCTCGACGTCCACCAGCAACCGCCCCGCGGCATCCGAGACGTTGAAGTTCGTCGATTCAAAGACTAACTGTCGGCCAAGACGGATAAAGTTGGCGTTCCCTGTTGTCGCGGAGATCGTGCTCTGGGTCGTGCCATTGACGGTCACCGTGCCGCCAAATCCGAAGGCGCCGGTGCTGGGGCCGAGGCCGCCGTTGAGCGT
>RFPF01000141.1 GCA_009926295.1 Planctomycetia bacterium | reverse complement strand
ATCGGCCGCGTAGGCCGTTCCCGCCACCAGGATCGCCGCGAGCGACAGGCGGAAATCGATGCGAGTCATGGTTCGTGAGTCCCCGATTGGTTGCGCCGGCGCGTTCCAACGCCGGCATGGCGTTCGTTCCCCCGAGGGAAATGCGATCCGTTCCGCCAGGTCGGAACCGCTCCCCCGTCTTCCATCGCATCGACCGCGTGCGGGCCAGAAGCGTGAGGCCGCCCCGCGCAACCGCAAGGTTTGCCCGACCGGGCACACGGGCCGGCAAACCTTGCGGATCAGGCGGCCAGTGCGCCCTCGAGGAGGGCCGCCACGAACCGCTCGGGGTCGAAGGGCTCGAGGTCCTCGGCCGACTCGCCGAGACCGACGAACTTCACCGGCACGCCGAACTGCTCGGTCACCGGCACGATCACCCCGCCCCTGGCGCTGCCGTCGAGCTTCGAGAGCACGATCCCCGTGCAGCCGGCGGCCTCCTTGAAGCCCTGCGCCTGGGAGAGGGCATTCTGGCCGGCCGTGGCGTCGATCACGAGGAGCACCTCGTGGGGCGCGTCCGGAACCTGCTTGGCGATCACGCGGCGGATCTTGGCGAGCTCCTGCATCAGGTTGGCCTGTGTCTGGAGGCGGCCGGCGGTGTCGATGATGCACACGTCGAATCCCCCCTCGACGGCCCGGGCGACGGCCCGGTGGGCGACGCTCGCCGGATCGCTGCCAGCCTCACCACGGACCAATTCCGCCCCCAGGCGTTCGGCCCACGCCGTGAGCTGCTCGACCGCGGCCGCGCGGAACGTGTCGCCGGCGCCGAGCACCACGCGCCGGCCGTCCTTCGTGAAGCGGCTGGCGAGCTTGGCGATGGAGGTCGTCTTGCCGGATCCGTTGACGCCCGTGACCAGGATCACCGTCGGTCCGGAGGCCGCCGCAGCCAGCCCGCCGGCGGTGGCCTCGAGGCGTTCGAGCAGTTTGCTGCGGATCGAGTCGAGCACGACTTTGGGATCGACCACGCGGGACCGGAGCCGCTCGCGCACGTCCGCGACGATGGCGTCGGCGGCCGAAGGGCCCATGTCGGTGCGCACGAGCGCGCCGCGCAATTCCTCCAGAAACGCCTCGTCGACGAGCCGCCCGTCCCGCTTGAACAGGTCGCGGACGTCGGTGGCAAGCACCTGCGCCGTCTTCGCGAGCCCCGCCCGCAGCCGGTCGAGCAGGCCGCCGCGTTCCGGCGACCCGGTGGCGGAACCCCCCGCGTCGTCCTTGCGACCGAATCCGAAGATGGCCATGGCGAGGCTCCGTGTCAGTGTGCCGGCGTCGCGGAGCCGCGATCGGCCAGCAGCCTGCCCATGAGGCCGGCCACGAAACGGCCCGACGCCTCGGTGCCGTAACGCTTCGCCAGTTCGATGGCTTCGTCCACGGCGACCGGCCCCGGAACCTCGCCGTGCAGCAGTTCGAACGCGGCCAGGCGCAGGATCGAGCGGTCGGTGGCCGCCATCCGAGCCACCCGCCAGTTTTCCGCGCTGGCGTCGAGGAGGGCGTCGAGTTCCGGCCGGCGTTCCTGAACCCCGGCGACGAGTCCCCTCGCGAACGACACCAGCGCGGGATCGCCGAGACGGCCGAGGAGAAAGCGGTCGAGTTCCTCCGCGGTCGTGGCCGGGTTCATCTCGAGACGGTAGAGCGACTGGAGGGCGATCTCACGGGCTCGGCTGCGGCGGGGCTTGTTCACGGCTTCGTGTCCGGCGTGGCTCAGGTGGCGATCTCGGCGAGAACCGCGATCATCTCGAGGGCGGCGGCGGCGCACTCGACCCCCTTGTTGCCGGCGTACGCGTCGGCCGGGCTCCCGGCGGCCCGTGCGACCGCCTGGGCGAGCGTGTCGCAGGTGAGCACGCCGAACGGCACAGGCAGGCCGTGGCGACGGGCCACCCGCTCGATCCCGAGGGCCACGGCCGTCGCGATGTGGCGGTCGTGGGAGGTTTCGCCGCGGATGATCGCGCCGAGGCAGAGCACCGCCGCGAAACGGCCCGTCGCGGCGAGCCGGTCGGCCGCGAGCGGCAGTTCGAACGCGCCGGGTACCCGGGCCACGTCGATCCGCTCTCGCGGCACGCCGCCCGCTTGAAGCGCGAACACGGCCCCGTCGAGCAGCCGGTCCGTCACGACCTCGTTGTATCGCGACACGACGACGGCCACGCGCCGCTCGCCCAGCGCGGCCCGCACTGCCGTGCCGTCCACCCCCGCGCTGCCCGTGGAACGTGTGCCCATCGTGGTCCTACGACTTCAGGCTGGAGAGGAACTCGGCGTTCGACTTCGTCTTCGCGAGGCGGTTGATGAGCAGCTCCATCGCGTCGGTGGGTCATCTCGCCGAGCACGCGGCGCAGCACGCAGATGCGGCGGTATTCGTCCGGCTCGAGCAGCATCTCCTCGCGGCGGGTGCCGGAGCGGTTGATGTCGATCGCCGGATAGATCCGCTTGTCGACGAGCCGGCGGTCGAGCACGATCTCGAGGTTGCCGGTGCCCTTGAACTCCTCGAAGATCACGTCGTCCATCTTGCTGCCGGTGTCGACGAGCGCCGTGGCGATGATCGTCAGCGAGCCTCCCTCCTCCAGCTTCCGCGCACTGCCGAAGAACCGCTTGGGACGCTGGAGCGCGTTGGAATCGACACCGCCGGAGAGAATCTTGCCCGAGTTCGGAACCTCGGAATTCCACGCCCGGGCGAGCCGCGTGATCGAGTCGAGGAAGATCACGACATCGCGGCCGTACTCGACGAGCCGCTTCGCCTTCTCGATCACCATCTCCGCCACCTGGACGTGCCGGGCGGCGTTCTCGTCGAAGGTGGAGCTGATCACCTCGCAGTTCGGACCCTTCACCTGCCGTTCCATGTCGGTGACCTCCTCCGGCCGCTCGTCTATGAGCAGCATGAAGACGTAGGCCTCGGGGTAGTTCTCGAGCACCGCCCGGGCCATCTTCTGCATGAGGATCGTCTTGCCGGCCCGGGGCGGGCTCACGATCAGGCCGCGCTGGCCGAAGCCGATCGGCACGATGAGGTCGATCACCCGCGTGGCGACCTCCTCGGCGGTGGTCTCCATCACGATCCGCTCGTCGGGGTGGAGCGGCGTGAGTTCGTCGAAGAAAACCCGGGTCGAGAGTTTCGCCGGATCCTCGCCGTTGATCGCCTCGACGCGCAGCAGCGCGAAGTAGCGTTCGCTCTCCTTCGGCGGGCGGATCTGCCCGGCGACGCTCATGCCGTTGCGGAGCCCGAACCGGCGGATCTGGCTCGGCGACACGTAGATGTCGTCCGGGCAGGAGAGGTAGTGGTAGTCCGGGCTGCGGAGAAATCCGAACCCGTCCGGCAGGATTTCCAGGGTCCCCTCGCCGAACATCAGCCCGTTGAGCTTCACCCGCTCCTTGAGGATGCGGAACACGAGATCCTGACGCTTGGCGCCGGTGATGTCGCCGATCTCCTCCTTGCGAGCCAATTCGATGAGTTCGGCCATCGAGAGCTTCTGCAGGGCGGTGATGTGCGTGTCGCCCTTCTTGAGCGACTCGTAGCGGTCGGCGGCCTCGTGCTCGTCGAGCTTGACCTCCTCGGCGATCTCCTCGGCGATCGACATCGGCTCACGGTCGAGGACGTCGTCCGGATGATCGGGGTCGGTAGGAGACATGAAGGACCTCGCGGGCACCCGCGAATGCAACGGGCGGAAAAGAGCGGAGGAGGGAGCGGGCCGGATGGGCGGCCCATGCACGCGGGCCGAAGCCGACCGGCGGAACCGCGTGCCATCAGCGTGGAAGCACGGTGTCCAGAATCCGATCGACCTGGGCCTGAGTATAGGACAGATCACCCGACGTATCCACGGTGAAGGCGTTTTTCCGACTTCCTGCCGCGGCCGCGGCCCCGGCGGCGCCGGACGAGGACTCCCAGGCGGCTTCGCGCGCGGCCTGTTGGTCGGCCGACACGCCCCGCCGGGAGAGTCGTTCCCGCCTCACGTGATCTTCACACTCGACGAACACGAGGCAGTCGCATGCCTTGTCCCAGCCCGCCCGCACGAGCAGCGGAACGTCGAGCACCGCGACGATGTCCTCGCGGCCCGCGTCGCGTTCGGCCTCCTGCAAGGCGGCGAGTTCGAGTTCGATCCGCCGGTGCACCCGCGGATGAACGATCGCCTCCAGGGCGGCCAGCGCGTCGTGATGAACTCGCGCCGGTCCGAACACGAGACGCGCCAATCGGGCGCGGTCGATGCGGCCGTCGGGAGCGAGCACCTCCGCGCCGAAGTGCCGGACGATCTCGGCCTTCGCATCGGGCTCCCCGAGAACCTCGTGGGCGATCGCGTCGGCGTCGATCACGCGGGCGCCGCGCTCGCCGAACCGACGGGCGACCGTCGACTTCCCCGCGCCGATCCTGCCGATGATGCCGATCGTGATCATGTGACGACTACTTCTCGCATTCCGCCCACGTGCCTCCCTCGTGCACGGAAACCGCCAGCGGCACGTCGAGTTGCATCGCCCCCTGCATCTCGCCGACCAGCATCTCGCGCACGGCCGATGCCTCCTCGGACGGCGCCTCGAGCACGAGTTCGTCGTGGATCTGCAGCACGAGGGCCGCCGCCATTCGATCGGCCTCGAGCCGGCGCGCCACCCGGAGCATGGCGAGCTTGATGAGGTCGGCAGCCGATCCCTGCACGACGGTGTTGATGGCCGTGCGCTCCGGCAGGGCGAGCGTGAGCACTCCTGCGGCGCTCCGGCGGCCGGCACGATCGCGGACGCCGGCGATCGCCCGCCGGCGTCCGAGCATGGTCGTGACATGGCCGTCGCGGCGGCAGCGATCGAGGATCGCGTCCATGAATTCGGCGGCCCCCGCGAACGTGCGGAAGTAGGCGGCGATGAAGGCCGCCGCCTCGGGCTGGGGAATGGAGAGCGCCTTGGCCAGCCCGAAGGCGCTCTGGCCGTAGAGGATCCCGAAGTTGACGGCCTTGGCGGTGCGCCGCATCTCGGCCGTCACGGCCGCCTCGTCGAGCCCGAACACGGCGGCGGCGGTGCGGGTGTGGATGTCGGTGTCCGACGCGAACGCCTCGCGCATCGCCGCGTCGCCGGAGAGGTGAGCGAGGATCCGCAGCTCGATCTGGGAGTAGTCTGCCGCGACGAACCGCCAGCCGGTCTCCCGCGGCAGGAATGCCGCACGGATCTGCTGCCCTTCGGCGGTGCGGATGGGGATGTTTTGCAGGTTGGGGTCGCTCGAACTCAGGCGGCCCGTGGCCGTGACCGTCTGATTGAACGTGGTGTGGATGCAGCCCGTGGCGGGCTCGACGAGTGCCGGCAGGGCGTCGACGTACGTGCTCTTGAGTTTCGCATACTTGCGGTGTTCGAGCAGTTTCGCCGGGAGCGGATGGAGCGGCGCGAGCTCCTCGAGGACCTCGGCGTCGGTGCTCGCGCCCGTTTTCGTGCGCTTCACGACGGGGAGCCCGAGCTCGTCGAACAAGACCGCGCGCACCTGGAGCGGTGAGGCGATCGAGAACGCGTGTCCGGCGAGGGCGTGGATCTCCGCCTCCAGCGACGCCAGGCGAGCCGCATACTCCTGCGACAGCGCCGCGAGCACGCCACAGTCAATCCGGACCCCGTGAAACTCCATCTCCGCCAGCACGGACGCCAGCGGCAGTTCGACGTCGGCGAAGAGACTCTGCAGTCCGGTCGCATCGAGCGCGGCTCCGAGCCTGTCGGCGAGCCGCCGCACGATGCCGCACGCGGCCGTCGCCTGCGACCGATCCTGGGGCCGCTCGAGCGCCGCGTCGTCCTCGGCGTCGACCTCCAGTGCATGGCGCCGGGCCGCCTCGGCGAGACCGTGGTTGCGTTCGCCGGCGTCGAGCAGATAGGCGGCGAGGAGCGTGTCGAACCGCCCGCCCACGAGGTCGTAGCCCGCGGCCCGCAGAGCCACGGTCTGCCGCTTGAGGTCGTGGCCGATCTTGGCGACGGCCGGATCGGCGAGCAGATCGGCGAGCAGCCTCGTGCCGGGACGGTCGTGATGGCCGAGCACGTCGGGCAGGATCCATACGCTCAGGGCCGGGGTCGCCAGGGCGAGCCCGGCCGGCGGTGACAGGAGCGTGCCGTCGGGCTGGGCGGCCACGCAGACGGCGAGCGGACTTCCCTCGCGCAGCCTCGGCACGATCGCCACGAGCGTTGCGTCGTCGCAGACGTCGGTGGTGGGGATCGGGGCCGCCGCTGTCGGTGCCGCGGAAGAGTCGCCGGCCAGGTCGAACATCGTGCGCTGCGCCGCCGCCGGCCGGACCGCCGCTCCCGACTGCCGCGCCTTCGTCACGAGGCTCTGGAAGCCGAGCTCCTTGAGAAACTCCGCGAGTCGCCCGGCCTCGGGGGCATGGAGCCGGCCCGCCTCCCAGGGCACCTCGACGGGCACCATGGCGTCGAGCCGCACGAGCTCGCGGCTCGCCCGGGCCGCCTCCGCGTGGGTGCGGAGATTCTCCTGCCGCTTCTTGCCGGAGACGACGTCGGGGTGGGCGAGCACGTGGTCGAGCGACCCGTGGGCCTGGAGCAGCTCGGAGGCGATCTTCGGGCCGATGAGCGGCACGCCCGGCACGTTGTCGGCGGAGTCGCCGACGAGCGTCAGATAGTCGATGACCTGCTCGGGCCCGATGCCCCAGTCGGCCCGGAGCTCGGTCGGGCCCATGAACGCGTTCGTGCGCAGGTTGAGCAGGCGCACCCGCTCGGTGAGCAGCTGCCGCGCATCCTTGTCGGAGGTGGCGAGCACGCACTGCCCCCCCTGCCCTTCCACCTGCCGCGCGAGCGTGGCGAGGATGTCGTCGGCCTCGAACCCGGGCATTTCGAGGCACGGAATCCCCATCACCTCGAGCAGCTGCCGCACCAGCGGAATCTGCGGCACGAGGTCGGCGGGCATCTCGGCACGATTCGCCTTGTAGGCTTCGAATCTCTCGTGCCGAAACGTAGGACCGGGCGCGTCGAGCGCGCAGAACAGGTAGTCGGCCTTCTTCTTCTCGATGATGTCGAGGAGGTCGCGCGTGAAGCCGTACACGGCGGCGACGGGTGTGCCCTGCGGCGACGTCATCTCGGGCAGCGCGTGAAAAAGCTGATAGATCCGCGACAGCGTGTCGATCACCCACACCGACTTCCCGGCGAGATCGGGCACGGCGGCGGGCTTCGCATCGGGCATGCGGCGATCATACCGGCTCGCGGTCGAGCCTGTTGTCCACGCGCACAACCCGGCTCGGGATTGCCCCGTACCATCTCGCCGGACGCTCACTGCGGCCCTCCAGGCCTCCGCTCGCTCGACTCCGGCTGCGCTGCGCCATCCATGGCTGCGCTTGCCTGCATACGCCGGCTCAATGGTAGGGGCAACCCCTCGCCTCGTCCTTCCAAGTGACTGCCAGGCTGGAAGTCTGGCCATCAAGAGCGAACGGAGGTTCGCCAAGAAAACCGAAGCCAGGATGGCGAGGGTTTTCCTGAACACGGGAGGATCGGGGCTGCCCAGACCAAAGAGCCGGGCTGCGGGAGCGAGCGCAGGCATGGATGCCGAAAGCGAAGCGGACACGCAGAGAGCCGAGGCCTGGAGGGCCGAGGCGAACGTCCGGCGAGGGGGTCTGGGCAGTCACGAGCCGGCGC
>RFPF01000015.1 GCA_009926295.1 Planctomycetia bacterium | reverse complement strand
TGCCGGACGGCGTGATCAACGTCGTGCCCGGCTTCGGGCCCACGGCCGGGGCCGCGATCGTGAAGCACCCCGGCATCGACAAGGTGGCGTTCACCGGCTCCGGCGAGACTGCGCAGATCATCATGCGGCAGGCGGCCGACCAGCTGAAGCGGCTCACGTTCGAACTCGGGGGCAAGAGCCCCAACATCGTGTTCGCCGACGCCGACCTCGATGCGGCGGCGGCGGGCGCCCTTGTGGGAATCTATCTCAACCAGGGGCAGTGCTGCTGCGCCGGCTCGCGGCTCTTCGTCGAGGACACAATCCACGAGAAGTTCGTGGAGAGGGTCGTCGAGATGAGCAGGAAGCGGAAGGTGGGCGATCCGTTCGACCCTGCCACGCAGCAGGGGCCGCAGGTCGACAAGGCCCAGTTCGACAAGATCATGGGCTACATCGAGAGCGGCACGCGCGAGGGTGCGACCTGCGCCACCGGCGGCAGGCGGGTGGGCGACCGGGGGTTCTTCATCGAGCCGACGGTGTTCACGAACGTGAAGGACGAGATGGCGATCGCCCGCGAGGAGATCTTCGGGCCCGTGCTCTCGGTGTTGAAGTTCTCCGACATGGAGGAGCTGATCCGCCGGGCCAACGCGACCACCTTCGGCCTCGCCGCCGCGGTCTGGACCCGCGACGTGGCCCGGGCCCACGAGGTGGCCAGGCGGCTGCGGGCCGGCACCGTGTGGGTGAACTGCTACGACGTGTTCGACGCCGCGGCCCCGTTCGGCGGCTTCAAGCAGTCGGGGTTCGGCCGTGAACTCGGCGAACGCGGTCTCGACCCGTATCTCGAAACGAAGACCGTCACTGTGAGTCTGGGTTGAGCATGGGCAGATTCTTCGGGAAGGTGACGACCGGCGGCGGCTTCCGCGCGGTGATGTACACGTTCAAGAAGTCGCGCGAGGCGGGCGGCCTCTGGAAGTTCTGGAAGGCCATGCGGTCGAAGAACGCCTGCAAGACCTGCGCCTTGGGCATGGGCGGCCAGGCCGGCGGCATGGTGAACGAGGCGGGCCACTTCCCCGAGGTCTGCAAGAAGTCGTTCCAGGCGATGGTCGCCGACATGCAGGGGGCGGTGAAGCCGACGTTCTTCGAGACCTACTCGGTCCCGCAGATGCGGGCGTTCTCGCCGCGTGAACTGGAGCACTCGGGCCGCCTGGTGCAGCCGGTGATCCTCGAGAAGGGCTCGCAGCACTACCGGCCTGTTCCGTGGGCCGAGGCGATGGAGCGTATCGCGGCGAAGCTGAAGGCCACGCGACCTGAAGAGTCGTTCTTCTATTTCAGCGGCCGCTCGAGCAACGAGGCGGGCTTTCTGCTGCAGCTCTTCGCCCGGCTCTACGGCACCAACCACGTCAACAATTGCTCCTACTACTGCCACCAGGCGAGCGGCGTGGGCCTCGCGAGCGTGATCGGCACCGGGGCCGGGACCGTGAAGCTCGACGACATGGAGCATGCCGACTGCGTGTTCTTGATCGGCGGCAACCCGGCGAGCAACCATCCGCGCATGATGCGGACGCTCATGATGGTGCGCCGCAGCGGCGGGAAGGTGATCGTCGTCAACCCGATCGTCGAGACGGGGATGGTGAATTTCTCGGTGCCGAGCGATGCGTGGGCGCTGCTCTTCGGCGCCGAGATCGCGAGCACGTATGTGCAGCCCTACGTGGGCGGCGACCTGGCGCTGGTCTACGGACTCATGAAGCGGCTCAAGGAACTGCATGCCGCCAATCCGCGGAATGCCGCCGGCGAGCCGGTCGTCGACGAGGAGTTTTTGGGTCGCCACTGCACGGGCTGGCCCGCGCTCTCCGCCAGGCTCGACGCGCTTTCGTGGGACGACATCGTGCGGAAGTCGGGCGTGTCGAAGCCGGAGATCGACTCCATGGCGGCGCAGTACGCGGAGAGCAAGCGGGCCGTGTTCGCCTGGACGATGGGCGTGACGCACCACCTCCACGGCGCCGCCACGGTGCAGGCCATCGCCGCACTGGCCCTCATGCGGCGGATGGTGGGCCGGCCGGGCGCGGGCCTGCAGCCGATCCGCGGCCACTCCAACATCCAGGGCATGGGCACGGTGGGCGTGACGCCCACGCTCAAGAAGGCGATCTTCGATCGGCTGGAGAGCCATTACGACGTCAAGCTGCCGACGATGAAGGGCTATGACACGCTCGAGTGCCTCGATGCGGCCGACGAGGGGAAGATGCGGTTTGCCCTCTGCCTCGGGGGCAACCTCTACGGCGCGAGCCCTGATGCGACGTATGCCAAGCGGGCGATGGAGAAGATCGACACCGTGGTCTATATGAACACGTCGCTCAACACCGGCCACGCCTGGGGCACCGGCGCCGAGGAGACGATCATCCTCCCCGTGCTCGCCCGCGACGAGGAGCCGGAGCCCTCCACGCAGGAGAGCATGTTCAGCTACATCCGGCTCTCCGACGGGGGCACGCCGCGGCATGTGGGGCCACGGGCCGAGGTGGAGATCATCGCCGACATCGCCCGGCGCGTGCTCGGCGAGGGCGGCCCGGTGAACTGGCAAGACATGGCCCACACGAGCACGATCCGCCAGGCGATCGCGAAGATCGTGCCCGGCATGGAAGATCTCGCCGAGATCGACAGGACGAAGAAGGAGTTTTCGATCCCCGGCCGGGCGATCGACCGGCCGGCGTTCCCCACGCCCGACGGCCTCGCCCACCTCTGCGTGCACGAACTGCCCGAGCCCCCCGCGGGCCTGCAGCTCATGACGATCCGCAGCGAGGGGCAGTTCAACACGGTCGTGTACGAAGAGGAGGATCTCTACCGCAACCAGACGCGGCGCGACATCGTGCTCATGCACCCCGACGACATCGAGAAGTTCGGGCTGACGGCGGGCGGGACATGCCGGATCACGAGCAGCGCGGGGGAGATGCGGGGGCAGACCGTGTCGGCCTTCGACCAGATCCGGCCGGGCTGCGTGGCGATGTACTACCCCGAGAGCAACGTGCTCGTCCCGAAGGCCGCCGACCCGCTCTCGCGCACGCCGGCCTACAAGAGCATCGCGGTGACGGTCGCTCCCGACGTGGCCTTCGTGCGGTTCGGCAGGCAGCAGCCGGAACTCGTCGCCGCCGGCACCCCCCGCGACAAGATGAATCAATGTGGCTGATGGCCCGGCGCAGCACCGGCTCCGGCGACCTCATCGGACACAACCGGCTCGTTCCATGAAGATTCTCCCCGCACTCGGATCCCTCCTGATCGCCCTCTGCGTGGACTGCGCGTTCTGCACGCGTCCTGGCGGGGCGCGAGCCGCAGAGCCGCAGCTCGGCGTCTTCGGGGAAAACTCGATGCAACGGGTGCTCGAGTTCGAGGCGTGGCTCGGGCGGCCCGTCGACGTGATCCTGTGCACGGTCGATTTCCACGAATGGAAAAACTACCGCTACGCAGACTGGCTGAGCCAGACGGTGTATGGCGCACGCGGCGACCGGCGGCTCGTGTACGACGTGCCCATCATCATCCGCGGGGCCACCTACGCCGAGGCGATGACGGGCGCTTACGACGACCACTGGCAGTGCCTCGCGCGGTCGATCCTCGCGAACAACCCTGGCGAGTTCCCGATCGTCATCCGCGCGAGCCACGAGATGAACGGCGACTGGTTTCCATGGGGGGTCGGGTTGTCGAAGCAGGCGCAGATCCCGGAATTCATCGCGTCGTGGCGGCGGTTTCACGGTGTCTTCCGCGGCGTGCCCGGGGGCGAACGCTTCCGCTTCAACTTCAGCGCGTCGGAAGGCGCGAGCGACCCGCGGCCGATGTGGCCGGGCGACGAATTCGTCGACCTCGTGGGCTACGACGTCTACTGGAAGCCGAAGGCGATGGGCGGCGAAGGCTGGGAGACGAACGATCCGCGCGAGGCCTGGGAAAAGCGCACGAGCCCCCACGGCTACAACGCCTGGAATCTCGGCGGCATGCTGGAGTTCGCCGCATCGAAGGCGAAGCCGTTCCAGGTCGATGAGTGGGGCGTGTGGGGACCGGACGCCGCGCCTTTCGTGGAGGCGATGGCCGCCTTCCTGCGCGCGAACGGAGTCCGGTCGCACACCTATTGGAACTCCAACTCCGGCTACCCCGGCGAGCTGCACGGCAACACTCGGGCGTGGCCCGCGACGGCGGCTGCGTTTCGGTCCGCCTTCGGCAGGCCGCCCTCCGCACCATAGGCCCTCACGACGCCCCGTTCGAAATCCCGGCGGTCGGACGGTCGAGAAACATGAGCGCAAGCGCGATCCCGACGGCAGCGAGGGCGGCCGTGGGGACGAAGGCGTAGGTGTAGCTGCCGAACCAGTCCTGGGCGTGGCCGGAGATGATCCCGCCGAAGATCGCGCCCAGGCCGTAGGCGAAGAAGACGGTGCCGTAGTTTCGGGAATAGTGCGTCATCCCGAAGAACGCGGCGGTGGCCGCGGGAGCGATCGCGAGCCACCCACCGAGGCAGAGCCAGAAGCCGGCGAAGGCCGCGACGTAGAGGGCCGTCGTGCTCTCGCGGGCGAAGAGCATCGCCAGGGACAACGCCAGGATGATCGACAGGTTGATCACCGCGGCGATCTTCGGCGAGAGCCTGTCGGTCAGCCAGCCGAAGAGCGGCCGGCCCGCGGCGTTGAACAGGGCGAACACGCCGACGAGCGACGAGGCGGTGCCCGACGCGATCTTGATCACGTCGCTTCCCACCGGCTTCGAGATGCCGATCGCCATCAGGCCGGCGAGGCAGCCGATCGTGTAGCAGAGGAAGAGGCCCCAGAACGTGCGCGTCTTGAGCATCGCCGCCCCGTCGAGGTCGCCATCCGCCGTGCCCGCGGCCGCCGGCGGCTCCCAGCCTCGCGGTCTCCAGCCGGGGGCGGGAAGGCGGAACGGCAGCGCGAGCAGCGCGAGCAGCGCGGCGAAGGCCACGCCGAAGCAGAGGAACGTGTGTGGGAGCGAGACGGCGAGCTGCTCCACGGACAGCGTCTTGTGGTCGCCGATGAGGAGGTTCGCGATCCGGCCGGTGACGAGCGCCGATCCGCCGAAACCCGCGAGCATGAGGCCGACGGCGAGCCCCTTGTGGTCGGGAAACCAACGGGCGCCCATCGCCACCGGGCAGCCGTAGACGAGCCCCACCCCGGCGCCGGCGATCGCGCCGTAGGTGAGCACGAGCATCCAGATCGAGGTCGCGAAGCTCGAGAGGATCCAGCCCAGCCCCACGATCAGGCCACCCCCGAGGGCGAGCCACCGAGGACCGATCCGCTCCATGATCCTGCCGCCGAAAAACATCGTGACGGCGAATGAAAAGAGAAACGTCATGAAGGGCAGATTGCCCCGGAACGCATTGACTCCGTACACCTTCTCGACGGCGGGCTTGAAGATGCTGTAGGCGTAGACCGCGCCGAGGCAGAGATTCATCGCGATGCCGACGAGGATGAATCCCCACCGGCCCGTTTCTGGCCTCAGGCCAAACGCATGCTCTTCCCGCATGGCGGCAGGATAGGGGTGGCACGCGGTTTCCCGCAAAGGCGTTTCGAAAACCCGCTCGCCGGCCGGTATAGTCGCGGGGCTCGCTGCCATGATCCGTTCCGTCTCCGCCCCACCGCCGACGCTCCTCGCATCGCTCGCCCACCTCGGGCCGGGCATCATCCTCGCCAGTTCGATCGTCGGGTCGGGAGAGCTGATCGCGGCCACGACGGTCGGGGCCGAGGCGGGATTCGTGCTCCTGTGGCTGATCGTGATCGGCTGCGCGATCAAGGTGGCGGCGCAGGTCGAGATCGGCCGGACGACGCTGACGTGGGGCCGGACGCCGCTGGCGGCCTTCGATGCCGTGCCGGGACCCCGGCTGGCAGGACGGGGCTGGATCTACTGGGGCTGGGCGGCGATGACCGTGCTGATCGTGGTGCAGCAGGGGGGCATCCTCGTGGGGGTCGCCCAGACGCTCTCCGGCGGGCTGCCCGTCACCACCGCGGGCCGGCACTGGAACGCCGTTCACGACGACGCTGCCGCGGCGCGGATCGCCGCGGCGACGGCCGAACGCCGCGGCGACGCCGCGGAGGCCGACCGGCTTCGGGCCCGGTTCCGGGACCTGGAGGCGGCGAAGCGGGGGCTCGACAGGCCCGTCGACGGCGCGGCCTGGGCGGTGGTGGTGGCGGCCGTCACGTCGGGCCTGCTCGCGGTTGGACGGTATCGCGTCATCGAGTGGCTCTCGATCCTCCTCGTCGGCGGCTTCACGCTGGTGACGCTGTCCGCCCTCGTCATGCTGCAGTTCGATCCGGCATGGGCGATCTCGGGCGGCGAGCTGGCCAGCGGCCTCGTGCCCTCGATTCCACCGCCCGTCGGCGGCAGGTCGCCGCTGGTGGCGGCGCTCGCCACCTTCGGCATCATCGGTGTCGGGGCGGCGGAACTGATGTTCTATCCCTACTGGTGCCTCGAGAAGGGCTTCGGGAGGGCGGTCGGCCCGCGCGACGACTCTCCGGCGTGGGCGGCACGGGCCCGCGGCTGGCTGCGGGTGCTGCAACTCGACGCGTGGGCGTCGATGGTGGTGTACACGACGGTGACGGTGGCCTTCTACCTGCTCGGGGCGGCGACGTTGGGGCGGATCGGCATCCTTCCGGCGGGCGACGACATGGTGAGATCGCTGGGCGCGATGTACGCCCCCGTGTTCGGACCGTGGGCGCATGGCGTGTTCCTCGTGGGCGCGTTCTGCGTGCTGTATTCCACGCTCTTCGCCGCGGCCGACGGCAACGCCCGGATCGTGGCGGACGGCCTCGTGCTCGCCGGCGCGATCGGCGGGGACGACGGATCCCGTCGGCTGTGGACGCGGCGGATCGCCGTCGCCTGGCCGCTGGTCGCGCTGGCGTTCGCCCTTGCGATCCGGGCGCCGGTCGCCATGGTGCTCGCCAGCGGCATGGCCCAGGCCGTCATGCTCGGGGCGCTCGCGGTGGCGGTGCTCTGCTTCCGCTATCGCGACGTCGATCCGCGGCTCGTACCCTCGCGGTGGTGGGACGTGCTCCTGTGGCTGTCGTGTCTCGGCTTCGTGGTGGTCGGCGTGTGGACCGTGTGGCAGAAGGTGGCCGAGCTCGTCCGCTCCGCCGGATGACGGCCCCCGCCGACACGGGCGTCCACGGCACGACGGTCAATCGAACAGCGAGCGCTGCTCGGCGGTGGCCTTGCGGCGAGCCTTCGGTGAAGGAGCGGTCGCTTCGGCCTCGAAGCCGAGCAGGAGGTCGCGGGCCCGCTCGATCACGCCCCCGGGCACGCCCGCGAGGCGGGCCACGTGCACGCCCCAGCTCTTGTCCGCCGCACCGGGCGCGACGCGGTGCAGGAACACGAGCTGGTCGTGGTGCTGCTGCACGAGCACCTGCACGTTCGCCACTCCGGGCAGCCGGTCGAGGGCGGCCAGCTGCAGGTAGTGCGTGGCGAACAGCGTGCGGCAGCCGACGTGCGCCTGGAGGTGCTCGACCACGGCCTGGGCGATCGCCAGCCCGTCGAACGTGCTCGTGCCGCGGCCCACCTCGTCGAGGATTACGAGGCTCCGTGGCGTGGCCCTGTTCAGGATCCGGGCCGTCTGGGCCATCTCCACGAGGAACGTGCTCGCCCCACGCGCGATGTCGTCGCCGGCCCCGATCCTGGCGAAGAGCCGATCCACGACGCCGATGCGGGCCCGGCGTGCCGGCACGAAACTGCCGGCCTGTGCGAGCACGGCGAACAGCGCGGCCTGGCGGATGAAGGTGCTCTTGCCGCCCATGTTCGGCCCCGTCACGAGGACGATCGCCGGGGCCGTTCCACCGCCGGCCGCGAGGGCGACGTCGTTGGCGACGAGCGTGCCGGCGGGCAGGATGCCCTCGAGGATCGGATGCCGGCCGTCCTCGACCGTCAGTTCGCCACCGGCCGTGATCTCGGGCCGCACCCACGCCCGCGACCGGGCCACGTCGGCGAACGACGTGAGCACGTCGAGCGTGGCGAGGATCTCGGTGGCGCGGTCGAGCCGCATGCGGTGCTCGGCCACGAACGCCCGCAGTTCCTCGAGCAGCTCGATCTCGCGGCGGGTGGCCTCGTCTTCCGCGCCGAGCACCTCCCGCTGCCGCGCGTCGAGGTCCGGCGTGGTGTAACGCTCGGCGTTTTTCACCGTCTGCTTGCGCACGTAGTCGGCCGGCACCTTGGCCGCGTGGGTGCGGCCCACCTCGAGGAAGAAGCCGAACACGCGGTTGAAGCCCACCTTCAGCGACGGGATGCCGGTGCGCTCGATTTCGCGGGCCTGGTACTCGGCGATCCAGGCCTTGCCGCCGGAGGCGAGTTCCACGAGCCGGTCGTGCCGCTCGTCGAAGCCCTGGCGGATGAAGCCGCCGTCGCGAGCGAACACGGGGCAGCCCTCGCGGAGCGTGGCGGCGATGCGCCGGGAGATGTCGGGGCACGGGTCGAGCCTGTCGCGAAGCGTGCCGAGCAGCCCCGTCGCGCCGGCGAGTGCGGCGACGAGGTCGGGGAGGATCGCGACCGCCGTCCCGATGCGCTCGAGGTCGCGCGGGCCGGCGCGGCCCGAGATCACCCGGGCCGTGAGCCGCTCGAGGTCGCCCACGCCGGTGAGGGCTGCCGTGAGCCGGGCGGCACGGGAGGGGTCGGCGACGAGCGTCGCCACCGCGTCGAGCCGCTCGTCGATCGGTCCTTTCCCGACCAGCGGCTCCGCGAGCCAGGTCGCCAGCAGCCGTCCGCCCATCGGCGTCTTCGTGCGGTCGAGGACGCCGGCGAGCGAGCCCTCGCGGCGGCCCGTCGCCGTGCCACGGACGATCTCGAGGCTCCGCCGCGACACCTCGTCGATCTCCATCCGGTGGCCCGGACGCCAGGCGGCGAGCGTCTCGATGCGGGCGATCGCGGACGGCTCGTTCTCCTCGAGATAGGCGACGATCGCCCCGGCGGCGGCGATGCCGGGCGCGTCGGCCGGCAGGTCGAACCCGAGCCCTTCGAGCCGGCGGCCTGCGACGGCCTTCGAGGCGGCGGCGGTGGCCGTGGCATCGTCGAACCACCAGTCGGGCCGCACGGTCACCGCGCGCACGGTGCCCGTCGAGGCGATGATTTCCGCGACGACGTCGCGGTCCTTCTCGGCGGCCAGCACCTCGGCGGGATCGAGCCTGAGGAGGTGGTCGGCGATTTCGTCGCGAGGCAGGACGGCGCACTCGAACCTGCCTGCGGCCACGTCGATCCACGCCATTCCCACCACGACGTTCTGGGCCGTCGCCCGCGGCAGGAGGGCGACGAGGTAGTTGACGCGGTCGGGGTCGAGGAGCGTCTCGTCGGCCGCGATTCCGGGAGTGACGATCCTCGTCACCTCGCGGCGCAGCAGGCCCTTCGTGGTCTTTGGATCGTCGATCTGCTCGCAGATCGCGACCCGTCGGCCGGCCGCCACGAGTTTCACGAGCTGGTTGTCGAGCTGGTGGTGGGGGAAGCCGGCCATCGGCAGGGCGTCGGGGCCCTTGTCGCGGCTGGTGAGCGTGAGGTCGAGCAGGGTGGCCGCCTCGCGGGCGTCGCCGCCGAAGAGCTCGTAGAAGTCGCCCATCCGGAAGAGCACAAGCGCGCCCGGGCAGCGGGCCTTCGCCGCCT
Organism: Planctomycetia bacterium; assembly: GCA_009926295.1. Taxonomy (GTDB): domain Bacteria; phylum Planctomycetota; class Planctomycetia; order Pirellulales; family UBA1268; genus RGVT01. The sequence goes on along the minus strand of RFPF01000015.1, from coordinate 13,677 downwards.
CGAACTGCTGCATCATGGGAGACGCGGAGGACGCCATGGCCGCGAAATGTAGCAGCCTTTGACCGCCCGCGCGGGGCGGCGTACAACCGGGGCGTTGGAATTGCCGTCGTGCGAGTGCGGGTGCCGATGAGAGGCCCCTGCGATGGGGGCCTGTGAACCTGGTCAGGGCCTAACCGCAGGAGGCCCCTGCGATGGGGGCCTGTGAACCTGGTCAGGGCCTAACCGCAGCAGCCATAAGCAGTCGCCCCTTTGTGCGGTGGGCCTCTCATCGGCGTCCGGCTCGTCGCCGACGCTGAAACAGCCTTTGCCGGCGGTCATGGTCGACACAGCCCCCTATCAGGTCGTCGCCCGACGCTACCGTCCCCAGCGGTTCGACGAACTCGTCGGCCAGGAGCACGTGGCGCGGGGCCTCTCCGGCGCGATTTCCAGCGGCCGGATCGGACACGCGTACCTGTTCACGGGCGCCCGGGGGGTGGGCAAGACGAGCGCCGCCCGCATTTACGCCAAGGCTCTCGAGTGCGAGCGCGGCCCCGCCGCGGAGCCCTGCAACGCGTGCGACTCATGCCGCGCGATCTCCGCCGGTCAGGATGTCGACGTGGTGGAGATCGATGCGGCGAGCAACCGCGGCATCGACGAGATCCGCCAGCTGCGGCAGAACGTCGCCGTGCGTCCGGCACGCGGCCGGTTCAAGGTGTACATCATCGACGAAGTCCACATGCTCACCCGCGAGGCGTTCAACGCGCTCCTGAAGACGCTGGAGGAGCCGCCGCCGCACGTCAAGTTCGTGCTCTGCACCACCGAGCCGGAGAAGCTCCCGATCACGATCCTCTCGCGGTGCCAGCGGTTCGACTTCGTGACCGTGGACGCCCCCGCCATCGCCCGCCGGCTCGCGCAGATCGTCGAGGCCGAGGGCGGCGGGGCCACGCCCGAGGCGCTCGGGCTCATTGCCCGGCGGGCCGCCGGCAGCATGCGCGACAGCCAGTCGCTCCTCGAGCAGCTGCTCGGCTCGGCGGCCGGCGAGATCGGCGTGGACGACGTGCACGCCGTCATCGGCACCGGCCGCGAGGAGAAGGTGGGGCGGCTCGTGCAGGCGATCGCCGCCCGCGACCCGCGCGGGGCGATCGAGGCGCTCGATGAAACCCTCGAGGGTGGAGCCGATCCAGGCGGCGTGCTCGAGCAGGTCATCGCGGCGCTGCGCGACGCGCTCCTCGCCAGCGTGGGATGCGGCCCGGACATGCGGGGCGGATCCCTCGCCGGGGAAGGACTCGGGGTCGACCTCGCGGCCATCGGCACCGCGGTGGGCACGGAAACGCTCCTCGCCATGCTCCAGATCGTCGACCACTCGCTTTCTCGCATGAGGACCAGCGGCCATGCCGGGGTGCTCGCCGAGATGGCGGTCGTGCGGCTGGCGAAACTCGAGGATCTCGAAAACCTCGTCGCCCTCGCCAACGGCGTCGCTGCCGACGCCCCGCCGTCACCCGGCCGGTCCCAGCCGGTGCCGCGCGAAAAAAAAACGGCTGACCTGACCCCGACGCCGCCCTCGCCGGAGATGCCCGCCGATGCCCTGGCCGCCTGGCGGCAGGCGTGCGCTGCGTGCGGCGGCCTCGCGGCCGACTTCGGGGCCCAGGCGCATGAGGCGCGTTGGGCCGAAGACGTGCTCGAAGTGGCGATGCCGGCGGAATCCACGTCGGCGATCGCCTTCCTGCGCCGGGCGGAGGTCGGCACGGGAATCGTGCGGGAACTGACGCAGCTCGCCGGCCGGCCGGTCCGGTATGCGATCAAGCTGTCGGAGGCCGCGGCCCGCACCCCGGCAGAACCGCAGCCCGCGCGGCCGAAGCCGGCGGCTTCGCAGGCCACCCTCCTGCGCGAGGTGGCCGAGCATCCCCTCGTCGTGCAGGCCCGCACCCTCTTCGACGCGGCCGTGTGCAAGGTCGACGCGTCCCGGCCCGAGGCGGGCCCGTCCACCGCCCGGTCCGCCGCGGCTGCGCCGGCCGAGGCGGCGGAGGAGGAGGCCCACGATGCCTGAATCACGGGGTCCGATCGCGCGGCTGGTCGACTACTTCGCCGAGCTGCCCGGCATCGGCCGAAAATCCGCCGAGCGGCTGGCGTATCACGTGCTGAGGATGTCGAACCAGGAGGCGATCGCGTTCGCCGAAGCCATCCGCGCCGTCAAGGAAAGGCTGCATCCCTGCAGGTCGTGTTTCAACCTGGCGGAGCAGGATGAGTGCGCGATCTGCCTGGACAAGCGGCGGGACCGCACGCAGGTGTGCGTCGTGGAGCAGGTACGCGACCTCCTCGCGCTCGAGCAGGCGGGAGGCTACCGCGGTCTGTACCACGTGCTCCAGGGGCGGGTTTCGCCGCTCGAAGGAGTCGCTGCGAGCCAGCTCACCATCGACCGGCTCGTGGAGCGGGTGCGGCAGGGAGGGGTGCGGGAGGTGATCATGGCCACCACGCCCAACGTCGAGGGGGACGCGACGGCCCTGGAGATCGCGGGCCGCCTGAAGGGCCTGCCCGTGGAGATCACGAGGCTCGCCCGCGGCCTCACCGTCGGCGCCTCGCTCGAGCAGGCGAATCACGAAATGCTCGCGGATGCCCTCTCCGGGCGGCAGCGGATGCCGTGAGCCGCCACGGCCGCGCCCGAAACCGGCGGCGGGAGGTATCCTTGGGATGGCCGTCGGGACGGCGGCCGAAGTGACAGGGAGCACGAGTGCGATGCGGATGTCGTTCGGCCAGGAAATGCGGATGGCGCAGAAGCAGGTGCTCGCGCCGCGCATGATCCAGTCGATGGAGATCCTGCAACTGCCGCTCATGGCCCTCGAGGAGCGGATCGAGCAGGAGATCCAGAACAACGAGACGCTCGAGGTGGAGGAGGCGGAGACCGACGCCACCGGCGGCGAGCCGGGGGCCGCAGCCGCCGAGCCGCCTCCGGTCGCCGACCGCACGGCCGACGAGAAGCCGCTCGTGGTCGATCAGGAGCATGCGAACCAGGCCGACTTCGAGCGATCCTACGACTGGGCGAGCGAATATCCCGACTCCGACGACGATCGCAGCCGCCCGTCCGCCTCGCGAATCGACGAGGCCTCCGACCGCTACCTCGACGCGATGGCCAACATGGAGGAGCGTCCCGAAACGCTCTGCAACCACCTGCACGACCAGCTCTCGAACTACGACCTCACGGAACAGCAGCGGCAGGCGGCCGACAAGATCATCTACAACCTCGACGCCAACGGCTATCTGCCGCTGCCGCTCGAGGATCTCGTCGATCCGGAAGGGCCCGCCGATCGCGCGACGCAGCTGAAGCTCCTCGAGCAGGCGCTCGCGGTGGTGCAGGGCATGGATCCTCTCGGCGTCGGGGCCCGCGACCTGCGCGAGTGCCTGCTCCTCCAGATCCGGCCCGACACCCCTCACGCGCGGCAGCTGCGGCGGCTGGTCGGCGACCATCTCGAGGACCTCGCCGGGAACCGGCTGCCGGTGATCGAGCGGAAGACCGGCTACTCGATCGCCGAGATCGAGCGGCTGCGCGACCAGCTTCACACGCTGCAGCCGAAGCCCGGCTCGGCATTTTCGGCGCCGTTCGTGCCCGCCGTGAAGCCGGACGTCTACGTGGAGCAGCAGGTGGACGGGAGTTGGAAGGTGCGGCTCGAGGACATCGACCTGCCGAACTGCCGAATCTGCGGATCAGCCCCATCTACCGGGAGATGCTCCTCTCACCCGACACCGACCCCGCCACCCGCGAGTACATCAAGCGCAAGATCAACTCCGCCCAGTGGCTCATCGAGTCGATCGAGCAGCGGCGATCGACGCTCCTGAAGACGGCCCAGGCCATCGTCGATCACCAGACGCGATTCCTCTCCGAGGGGCCGGAGGCGATCGAGCCGCTGAAGATGCAGCAGATCGCCGACCGCATCGGGATGCACGTCACGACCGTCAGCCGCGCGGTCGACGACAAGTGGTTGCAGACGCCGCGGGGCCTCCACCCGCTGCGGCGGTTCTTCGTGGGCGGCACGGTGAGCGCCGACGGCGACGAGGTGGCCTGGGACGCCGTGCGGCTCAAACTCCAGGAGATCATCGACGCCGAGCCCAAGGACGACCCCTACAGCGACGACGCCCTCGTCGACGAACTGGGCAAGCGCGGCATCACCGTGGCACGGCGGACCGTGACGAAGTACCGGAAGGCGATGGACATCCCGAGTTCCCGGCAGCGCCGCGACTGGAAGCTTCCGCGGGCCGACCGCCCGGCGGAGTGAGGCCCGGCTCGCCTTGTCGGGCCGGAGGGAGGGGCCGTAGGATGCCGGGCCCCCTGCCGAGGAACCGATGCGCTGCCCGTTCTGCCGAGCCGACAACGACCGGGTGATCGATTCCCGCGCGGGCGACGACGGCTCGTCGATCCGCCGCCGGCGCGAGTGCGTCGCCTGCCGTCGCCGGTTCACGACCTACGAGCGCGTGGAGCGGCAGCTGCTTTCGGTCGTGAAGAAGGGAGGCGACCGGGAGCCCTTCGACCGCGACAAGATCAAGCGAGGGCTGGCGAAGGCGTGCTGGAAGCGTCCCGTCACGGAGGATGACATCGAGGCCGTCGTCGCCGCGCTGGAGGCGGAACTGTACGGCATGTACGAGAACGAGGTTCCGAGCCGCGTGCTGGGCGAGCGGCTCATGGAGCTCCTGCGCGGACTCGACCAGGTTGCTTTCGTGCGGTTCGCGAGCGTGTACCGGGAGTTCCAGGACGTCAGGGACTTCGTGGAGGAGCTCGGCCCGATGCTGGCTTCACGGAAACCATGAGCGTCCGGCTCATGGTTCCTCGGCGACCACCGGTCGCTGGAGTTGAACCGGATCTCCTGCCCTGACGTAGTCGCCGCGGACCCCTCCCGCCTTCTCCTCGAGGTGGATGGCGGTGATCGACATGCCGGGGTCGATCGACTTCGCCATGTCGTAGATCGCCAGGGCCGAGGCCGACACGGCGACGAGCGCCTCCATCTCGACACCCGTCCGGGCCGTCGCCCGCACGACCGCCTCGATCACGACCGCCTCCGGCTCGAAGCCGATCTCCATCTCGACCGCGTCAAGCGGCAACGGATGGCAGAGCGGCACGATCTCGCTGGTCTTCTTCGCCGCCATCACTCCGGCGAGCCTGGCCGCCGCGACCGCATCTCCCTTCGCCAGCGTGCCGCCCCGGATCGCCGCGATCGTCTCCGCCCGCCCAACGAGCCGCCCGGACGCCCGTGCCATGCGCAGCGACACCGGCTTGGCCCCGACGTCGATCATGCGGATGCTGTTTTGGCCGGTGCTCATTGCGGTGAGTGTATCAAGCCTTGTTTGCCCGCGCCGGCTTCAGGCTCCCCGAGTCCCGTCGCCGGACGTTCGCTACGGACATTCCCGTCCTCCGCTCACGCGACTCCGACTGCGCTTCCCCATCCCGGCCACGCTTGTCTGCATGCGCCGGCTCCCGGGACACGGGGAGCCCGAAGCCTCCTCAATCGGAAAGGGGAGGATCGGGGTTGTCCCCTGCCACTGAGACGGCGTATTCGACCGGCGCAGGCAGGAGGCCCAAGCGGAGGCGCTCCCGCCGGCGCAGGCACATCCGAGCGAGTGAAGGCCAGGATGGCCGCAGCGAGCGTCCGGCGGGATGGGAGGGGCGACCCCGAGCCGGCGCGCAGGAGAAGTCAACGCGCAAACGCCGCGGCCCGGTGCGCTTGGGTCGCACCGGGCCGCGGGAATGGAGTCGAAGCGGGCCTGTTCCGGTCAGACCAGCTCCTTGCGGGCGCCGATCAGCGTGCGCAGGCGCTCGGCGAGGAGGGCGACGTCGAAGGGCTTCTTGAAGCTCTCGTTGACGTGGGCCCGGTCGACGGTGATCTGCGAGCCGTCGTCCGGCAGGAGGGCGATCACGATGGTGTCGGCGTACTCCGGGTTGCGACGCAGGTTCTGGCAGATCTGCTGGGCGTCGATCCGGCCGATCGAGTAGTCCACCACGATGCAGTCGGGGTGGAAACTCTCGGCCTGGATGCCGGCCTCGAAGCCGCTGGCGGCGACCTGGATCTTGAACGACCGCTCGACCGGCAGATGCTTCTTGAGGTTCTCGATGAGCACCTGGTCCTGACCGACGAGGAGCACCTTCGCCATCGCCTCGTCCTCGAGGTCGCCCAGCGGCATGCCGTGCTCCTTGAGGAACTTGATGAGATACTCCCGCGGAATGCGGCGGTCCTGCGAGCCGGGGATGCGGTAGCCCTTGAGGCGACCGGAATCGAACCACTTGCTCACCGTGCGGGGAGCAACTTTACAGATCTTGGCGACCTGGCCGGTTGTGAAAACCTTCATCGCTTCTTACTCCATTTCGATCATTTGTGTCCGGAAACGATTTGGCCAGTCCGCCCCAATCCGGGCAGCGGAGCATGGCCCCCCTGTGACGCGGCGTGCGAGCGTGGGGTCGACCGCGCCGTCGAGCCCCACGATGGCCGGCACGAAGCGCGGGGGGGCATGAGAGTCGCCGAACCGTCGGCCGTGCCCCATGCGGGGCGCCGCCTTCGGAGGCGATGGTTCGCAGGTGTCCCCCCCTGCTTCCACGCCACGGACGTTTCCGGGTGTCCCCGGACACGTTCGTGGCATGACCGTCCAGCAGGGAAGATCGAAAGAACCAGTGGTGCGACTTGAGCCGTTCTTCCGGAAAGCGCCGGTGGTGCCGGGTGTCCGGGGGCGGCGCCCGCTGCCCGGGCCGATGGGACGCGGGATTTTCAGGCCGCTTTCGCCGGCCTGCCGCCGGCCTGGGCCACGGCCGACTCGAACCGCACGGACACCCGCTTGCTCACCCCGGATTCCTCCATGGTGACGCCGTACAGCGTGTCCGCGGCGGCCATCGTCTTCTTCGAATGGGTCACGATGATGAACTGGGTGGACGAGAGAAAATCCCGGAGCACGCCGACGAAGCGGTCGACGTTGGCCTCGTCGAGGGCCGCGTCGACCTCGTCGAGAACGCAGAACGGGCTGGGCCGTGAGCGGAAGATCGCAAGGAGCAGTGCGACGCAGGTCATGGTCTTCTCGCCCCCGGAGAGCAGCGAGATGCTCCGCGGCTCCTTGCCCGGCGGCCGGGCGACGATTTCGACGGACGTCTCGAGCAGGTCCACGTCCGGATCGAGCACGATGTCGGCCTGGCCGCCGCCGAAGAGCCTTTCGAACAGTTCCCGGAAATAGCCCCGCACCGTCTCGATGGTCTCGCCGAGCAGGCGGCGGCTTTCCTCGTCGATGCGCGCGATCAGCTGTTCGATCGACTGGCGCGCCGACGTGACGTCGGCGAGCTGGGACTCGAGCGTGGCGAGCCGCTCCGTCAGCGCGTCGGCCTCGGCCAGCGCCTCGAGGTTCACCGACGACATGGTTCCGAGCTTGCGGCGCAGTGTTTCGATCTCCGACTCCAGTTCACTCCGGTCGGCGGGGATCGGCGCTCCCTCGCCCTCCGGGGCCGCGGGAGGAATGCCGCCGTCACGGATTTCGGCCTCCAGGTCGATGTCGTACTCGTCGCGGATCCGCTCGAGGATGCGCTGGCGGCGATGACGGGCCTCGCCGGCCTCCAATTGTCCGGCGTGGAGCGATTCGCCGAGGGCGAGGGCCGAGGCCCGCCCCTGCTCGGCGCGGGCCCCCGCTGCCTGTCGGTCGGCTGCGAGCGTGTCGCGGGCCGTGGTGATTTCACCGAGGCGGGATGCGGACCGCTCGGCAGCGAGTGTCGCCTCCGCGACGACTCCGCCGGCGGTGAGCAGGTCGAGGTCGAGATCCTCGCGCCGCCGCACCGCCGCGGCGTGCCGATCCGCGACCGCCGCCGCGTCGCGGGCGCAGGCCGCACGCTCGTTCCGCCGGGTTTCCGCGGTCTCGCGGGCCGCGGCCACCCGCTCGGCTCCGGCTGCGCTGGCGACACGCAGGCGGTTGATCTCGGCGAGCACCTCGCCGCGGTCGCGGTCGAGGGCCTCGAGCGCCGCGGACGTGCGGGCGGCCAGATCCTGCGATGCCACCAGTTCCAGGGCCCGCTGCTCGCGGTTTGTACCTGCCTCGTCGCGGGCGCGGGCGAGGGCGGCGGCGTGTCGTTCGGCCTCCACCGCCGCCCGCTCGGCTGTCGCGACGGCGTGGCGGGCTGCCTCCCCGTCGCGGACGAGCCGCTGTCCCTCCGCCCGGGCTGCGGCCAGTGTCTCGGCCTCGTGCTGTCGGCGGGCGAGCAGTCGTCGCGATTCCTGCTGGAGCTCCGTGATCTCGTCCTGCAACGCCCGGATGCGGGCTTCCGCTGCGGCGACGGTTCCGGTGAGGCCCTCGTCGCGCTCTCGCAGCGATCGCAGCTCGCTGCGCCTTGCGACGAGCCCCTGGCTGGCGGCGGGCGTGCCCATCTCGAACGTACCGTCGGCCGACAGGCAAAGGCCGGCTCGCGTGACGGCGAGCGTGCCGGTGGGCGCCTCGCGCACGAGCGCGCGGGCGTGGTCGAGCCGCTCGACCACCCACACCCGCCCGAGCAGGCGGCGGGCCACCGTGCCGGCCGTGGTGTCGCCGGTGGCCGGTCCGAGAAGCCGGTCGAGCCGTCCGATCACGCCCGGGTGACCGCCCAGATCGACGGCGGAGGACTCGGCGGACGAGTCGCTCCCGGCCGCATGGAAGCAGACGCGTCCACCGCTCGCCGACATCGCCTGGCCGGCAGGCGTGTCTGCCCAGAGCCCGAACCAGCGCACGACGTCGTCGAGGGACTCGACGACCACTCCCTGCGCCGCGGCGCCGAGCACGACGTCGACGAGCGGAGCCCATTCGAGAGGCGCGTCGATGAGGTCGCCGACGACGCCGCGGAGGCCGGGCACGGAGACCATTGCATCTGGGCCGAGCAGGGCCCGGGCCGCCTCCGACAGGCCCTCGTGGCGCCCGACGATCTCCTCGAGCACGCTGCGGCGCTCTCGGCAGGCCTCGAGCTTCGCCCGCCAGCCCGCGAGATCGTGCCACGCCGATTCGACGAGGCCCGCCCGTTCCCGCAGCATCGACTCCACCCGCTCGACCTCGTGTCCGGTGGCGGCGCAGCGCTGCTCGAGGGCCGAGAGGCTGCCGTCACGGCCGGCGGCGGCCTCGAGAAGCCGGGCGAGGTGCTCCTGGGCCGCGTTGACGGCGATGCGGCACTCGTCCGCGGCGCGGCGGGCATCATCCGCCCGCGCCACGGCGAGTTCGCAGTCGGCCTCGATCCGTCGCAGACTCCGCTCGATGGCGGTCGAGTTGGCGGTCTGCTCGGCGAGACGGCCGCGGAGCGTGGCGGCGGAGTCGTGGGTGCCGGCAGCCGACTCCTCCCGTGCGGCGAGAGCGATCGAGATCGCGTCGTGCTCCCCGGTCGCCGCGGCGACCTGCGCGACGGCGGCCTCGAGGGCGGCGGCGGCCGTGCGTTCCCTCGCGATCGCCGTCCGCAGTTCGGCCGCGATGCGCGCCGCGTCCGCGTCGAGTTCGTGCCTCCGCTGCCGAAGTGCGGCGAGGGTCGCGTCGGCCGCGGCGGCTGAACGCTGGTCGTCGGCGAAGCGGGCGTGTGCAGCCTCGAGCTGCGCTTCGATGTCGCGCTTGGCGATGTCGAGCTCCTCCGTCCGGTCGGCCGCTGCCGTGGCCTCCGTCTCGGCGGCCGCGAGGCGCGCGGCGAGATCGGCGAGGAGCCTGTCGATGCGGTCCACGTCTGAATCGGCATCGGCCAGGTCGGCCGTGGCCCCGGACAGGCGCAGGAGCCGCAGGCGGTCCGTCATCTGCCGGTAGCGGCGTGCCCGGGCCGCCTGGTGCTTGACCGTCTCGAGGCGGCTCGACACCTCCCCGACGATGTCGGCGAGGCGCTGGCGATTCTGCTCGGCGCGCTCGAGACGGCGCAGGGCCTCGCTCCGCCTGGCCCGAAACCGGGTGATGCCGGCCGCCTCCTCGAAGACCGCGCGGCGATCCCTTCCGGAGGCGACGAGGAGGGCGTCGACGCGGCCCTGCTCGATGACGCTGTAGGCCTCGGTGGCGGCCCCCGTGCCGGAGAACAACTCGCGGATGTCCCGCAGGCGGGATACCGCCCCGTTCACGAGGTACTCGCTCTCGCCGCTGCGGTACACGCGCCGCGTGATCTGGACCTCGGCGTCATCCACAGGCAGGAGACGGGCGGCGTTGTCGAACACCAGCGAGGTCTCGGCCGCGTTGAGCGGCTTGCGCGACACCGAGCCGGCGAAGATGACGTCGGTCATTTCACGGCCGCGCAGGCTGCGCACGGACTGCTCGCCGAGCACCCACTTGATGGCGTCGACCACGTTCGACTTACCCGACCCGTTGGGCCCGACGACGACCGTGATGCCCTCGGGAAACTCGAAGCGGGTCCGATCGGCGAAGCTCTTGAAGCCGAGCAGTTCGAGCGCTTTGAGCCTGGTCATGACGACTCGTCCGTGCGTTGGCTCCGGGAGTTCGGCGGGGAGGAGTCGGCGGTGTCGTCGTCTGCGGGCAAGTCCCGCTCCCGGGTCGCCGCCTCCTCGTGGATCGACATGCGGCCGTCGAACTCGTCGGGCAGGGCGTCGAAGGCGAGGCGGCTGTCGAGACACCGGCTGGCCGTCGCCTGCTGGAGGAATTGAACGGCGTCGGGATAGGTGCCACCGAGGTCGACGATCGCTCTCACGACCGCGTCGACGCGGGCGGGAACTTCCGCGTGCTCGTCGGGCCGGCCCGCGAGGAATCGGCTGACGATGGCCGTGGAGCCCTCCACGACGACGACGATCGACCCACCCGCCTCGGCACGAAGGCCGTCGCGAAGGGGATGTGCGGTGCCGAACAGGACGAGTTCCGGGCGGCGGCTGCGCGTGGCGTGGACGAGGGGCGGCCCCTCGACGTCGAGCACGTGCAGGGAGCAGGCGTCGCCCAGTCGCTCGCCGCGAATCAGCGGCGCCGACGGGTCCATGTGCCACAGCGCCCTGAAGGCCCCGTAGCGGGTCTCGGCGCTCGGGCTGGCGAGCAGTCGCTGGAGGGCGTCGATTCCGTTCGCGTCGTCGATCACAGAGAGTGCCGCCAGCGCCGCGGGGCGGGCACTCCGCAGGGCGGTCGCCGCATCGGCGAGGTGCTCCGCCGCCACCGATTCCCCGAGGTAGGCGAGCGCTTCGGCCCCGGCGAACCGCACCTCGGCATCCTTCGAGTCGAGGGCCCCGCGCAGGATCGGGATCGCGTCCTTGCCGACCGCCTCGAGCCGCAGTGCGGCCGTCGGCGCCGTCACGGGATCGGCGAGCTGCCGCGAGAGCAGTTCCAGCCGTGCGTGGCGGCCCGCGGGCGGCTCGATCACCGCCACGCAACGGACCACGCGGACGTAGCGGGCGAGGTTGTCCTTGTAGACAGTGGGCACCTCCAGTTCGACGAATCGGTCCGTCTTCGGCGTCGCCACGCCGCGCTTCGTACCCTTGATGACGGCGTGGAATCGACGGTTGATCGAGTCGCCGATCCGCTTCGACAGGGCGACCGAGCGATGCTCGGGGCCGAGGATCAGGCCGATCGAGCGGTCGGCCAGCGAGACGCCGCCGCCCGGGACCCTGGCCCTCAGCTTGGCCACCGAGTCGCGGGTGCCCTGCGACACCGGGTCCACCAGCAACGGCCCCTCGGCGAGGCCGAGAACGTGCCCGTCGCGGACACGATTGCCCAGCACCGCCATCTCGGCGAGCCTCGTCTCCATCAGCCAGCCGCCGTCGAGGCTCACGGTGTCGTTGTCAGGGGGCACCTCCACGTGCACGTCGAAGCGATCGCCCTTGCGCGCGCCGGGAGGAAGGTAGCCATGCACCCACACCAGCGATGTCGCCTTCGAGGCGAGCAGCTTGTTCGGCTCCACGACGCCCCGTGCCTGCATGTCGGCCATCAGCTGCTGTCGCTGCAGCCCCGGCGGCGGATCGCTGCCGCTCCCGGGAAGGCCCGTGACGAGGGCCGCCCGTTCGATGCGCTGCGCGTTGAGGCCCCAGGCGGTGGTGTAGTCGCCGACGAGCTTGGTGTCGGCCTCGAGCGTCACGAGCGCCGCGACTTCCGGGCTCTGGCTGCGGATCGCCGGACCAGCGCAGCCCGCGGCCAGCATGGTGGCTGCGGCGCCGAGGCACGACGAGAGACGGAGGATTCGCATCGCTGTCGTCGAACTCGAAAGGAGCACGGACCTCACGGAGGGCGGGGAGGGTAGGAGTCGCCCGGAGGCCGGTCAAGCCGGGGTTCGGTCGGGAAAAGGCCGGGCGGGAACGGCCGAACAAGCCTTGGCGGACGGCGGAACGCCTGCTACGGTTCCCGCCCGGCCGATGGCCGAAAACCTCACGAGGTCCCCAGGAACGAGGCGCACGTGACGACGTCGGAACGGAATCGATTGCAGATTCATGTGCGCTGGATGATCCGGCGCGACATGCCCGAAGTGCTGGAGATCGAGAGGGAGTCGTTCGAGTTTCCCTGGTCCGACGACGACTTCACGCGCTGCATGCGTCAGCGCAACTGCATCGGCATGGTGGCGGAGATCGCCGATTCGATCGTCGCCTTCATGATCTACGAGCTCCATCGCTCGCGGCTGCACGTCCTCAATTTCGCGGTCCGTCGCTCGCACCGCCGGCTCGGCATCGGCACGCAGATGATGGACAAGCTGGCGGCGAAACTGAGCCCTGAGCGGCGCGACCGGATCGTGCTCGAGGTGCGGGAGCGCAACCTGCCTGCCCAGCTCTTCTTCCGGTCCTTCGGCTACCGGGCGATCTCCGTGCTCAAGGACTTCTACCAGGACACCACCGAGGACGCGTATCTCATGCAGTACGTGCTCGCCGGCGACGTGCGCCTGGAGGCTGCGCCGCGGCGGCTCGCGGGATAGCGGGCCGCGCTGCCCGTCATGGCCGGCGGTGCGCGAGCGACAGGGCATCCGCGACGCGGCGGCGGAGGCACTTCTCGCTGTCGCGTGGAGTGTCTCCGCGGGCGAAGATGGTGAGGAACGGCCCGCCGGCCCGAAGGACCTGCCCCGGCCGCGGGATGTCCGCGATCGCCGGGCGGCCGTCGGCGGCGGTCCAGGCGGCCGAGACATCGAGGAGCCGGTCGAGCAGTGTCCCGTCGATCGCCGTCGCCGACGGGAGGAAGACGATCGCCTTCGACCAGACGGCGTCGGTGCACTGCTCCGCGCCGCGTGACTGCGGCGACCTCAGGCCGAATGCGGCCAGATGCGTCGCCATGATCGACACGCCCGTTCCGCGCTCGACAAGTTCCGCCGATGCCGTCGGCCGCGGGTTCACCTCGATCACGCTGGCGCGGCCATCCGCCTCGAGCACGAGATCGACGCCCACGACTCCGGCGACACCGGCTTCCGCGGCGAGCAGTGAGGCGAGGCGCCGGCACTCGTCGACCAGGCCCGGGGGATGGTCGGCGGCGGGGATCGCCACCGATCCGCAATAGGCGAACGGCGCGGCGCGGCACCACGCCTCACCGACGAGCTGGCGGCTGAGGCCGAGCAGTCGGCCCGCTCCCTCTGCCAGGGCCAACACCACGGAGAGCGGCTCCCCGCGCACCCTGCGCTGCCATATGAAATCACCGTCCCGGCGGGGCGGCTCGCCCCCGGACCAGATCCCGATGCCGTGGCCTCCGGCGCTCGCCACCGGTTTGCGCAGAAACGAGCCGTCGGAAGGCACGCCGCGTGGAACGAGACGGGTCTCGGGATGCCGCAGCCCGGCTGCGTCGAGAAGCGCCCCGAGG
>RFPF01000140.1 GCA_009926295.1 Planctomycetia bacterium | reverse complement strand
TGAGCCCAAGTTCGGGTACGGTCGCGTTCGGTGGCACGCTCGGCGGCGGCGGTGCCAACGAAAACGCCCTCAATCTCGTCAAGGATGGTGCCGGTGTCCTCAGGCTGACGGGCAGCAACACGCTCGCAGGTGGCGTCGATCTCAAGCAGGGCACGATCGAGATCGGGAACGATGCCGCGCTCGGCGCGGGGACGCTTACATTCGCGACCTCGCCCAATGCCAAGCGATTGCGTTCCGATGGAGCAACAGCCCGTACGATCGCCAACGCCGTTTCGCTCGGAGACGACGCGCGACTCGGAGGGGCGGGCACGGGCACGCTCATCTTCACCGGCAGTTGGAACGGCGGCTCAATCGCCAAGACGCTCACGGTCGACAGCGACGTCGAGTTGCGAGGCAACTTCACCAAGACCACGACGGCACTCACGAAGAATGGCGCCGCCACGCTGCTGATCTCCGGTACGGCATCGGCATTCACCAGCACGCTGAGCGTGACCGCCGGCACGCTGAAGATGGCGGGCGTTCTCGGGACTGGCACGGCTGCAACCGTGAATGTCGGCAGCGGTTCGCTCCTCGCCGGATCAGGTCGCGTGTACGGCCTCCTGACCGGCGACGGCCAGATCGCCCCGGGTAACAGCCCGGGCATCCTCACGGCCGACAGTCTCCTGGCGACGGGCTCGACATCGTTCGCATTCGAGCTCACCGGCACCGGTGCCCCGACCTGGAGTTCGGCGACCGCAAGCGGAAATGACGTGCTACGGCTCACGAATCTCACGTCGCCGTTCGGCACCGCGCTCGGTGGCACGAATGTCATCGACGTCTACCTCGGAGCCGATACCGGCACATTCCTCGGCGGCTTCTTCACCGACCGGTCGGCGGACTTTCTGTCGAGCATCAACGCCGCAACCTTCAACTATTACATTCCGGGCGATGGCAGCGGAGGTGTGACGTACAACGGGGTGAACTACTATTCCCTCGCCGGAAGCAACGTGTCGGTAACGACAGTGGCGGTTGCGAGCGCCAATTTCGCGGGCGGTACGGTGAGCGACGGGTACGTGACCCAGTTCGTCGTCGTGCCTGAGCCCTCTACGTGCCTGTTGGCCGTAGCGGGCGGAACGCTGGCGCTCTTGCTCTCCCGCCGTCGCTAGGCGAGATCTCACGGTGCATGTTCCCGCACGAACCGGTGGGTGGATGAGGCACGCGTGGGGATCGCTGCGATCATCCGAGCGGAGGGCCCGCGTTGGTTTCACCCTTGTCGAACTCCTTGTGGTGATCGCGATCATCGGCGTGCTCGTCGGCCTGCTTCTGCCCGCCGTGCAGGCGGCGCGCGAGTCGGCCCGGCGGTCGCAGTGCGGAAACAACGGGAAGCAACTCGCCCTCGGGCTGCTTTCGTATCACGACGTAAAACGGAGCTTTCCGGGCCTTCCCATCCCTGCTTCGGGCACGAACACTGGGGTGGGCTGGCTGTGCCTGGTGCTGCCTTTCATCGAGCAGGCCGCCCTGTTCGACCAGGTCGATACGTCGGTGGCCTCCTATGAGGCTTTCCAGAACGCGAACCGGAAGCTCGGCCAGTACCGGATTCCCTCCTTCTACTGCCCGAGTTACACAGTCGACCGCTCCGGCAGCACGCTCGACAACATCACGAACTTCAATGGCACCGGAGTCGCTGGCAACGCCTATACCACGCACTATGTCGGAAATGCGGGCCCGATCGGCACGAATCCCGCCACTGGCGGAGCATACGCCAGGAATCCGACTACGAACGACTCCGATTTCGCCTGTGAAGGGGTGATCCCCTTCATCAAGTTCACGACCTCCAGCAGCCCTTCGAAGACCGTCGGGGTGAAGGCCGCG
This sequence comes from Planctomycetia bacterium, assembly GCA_009926295.1. GTDB lineage: Bacteria > Planctomycetota > Planctomycetia > Pirellulales > UBA1268 > RGVT01. The sequence continues at coordinate 5,756 of RFPF01000140.1, read as the reverse complement.
GAGATCACTGACGGCACGAGCAAGACACTCATGGTCCTCGAGGTTGCCTGGCAGGGGCTGGAAGAGTCGATCCCGGGATCTTCCTCCGGATCGCTACGCAGCTGGGTGCGTGGCGCGGGCTGGAACCGGAGCGGCGTGACGATCAAGAACGTGAAGTATGGAATGAGGGTCTCGCGCTATACCGGCAACGACTTTAATGACGTCAGCATGGGGAGCAACCACGTCGGAGGGTGCACCGTCGTCTTCGCCGACGGTCACCTGCAACTTCTTAGTGAAACCATCGATCTCAACTCCGTCTTGCTACCGCTCGCGAGCCGTGGCGCCGCCGATACAGGCAGCCTTGAATGAAGAAAAACACGTTCATCGCCGCCGCAGCGGTCATCATCATCGGCGCAAGCGCTGGCTGCGGACCGGCGTCGGCTCACCGCTACCGCGCGTTCGGCACGGTGACATGCGGGGGGGAGCCCGTCGTCGCCGGTGAGATGCTCTTCACGCCAGATGGCACAAAACGTAACGCCGGGCCGCAAGGCGTCGCCACGATCTGCGATGGGCGGTTCGACACGAGCGGCTCCCGGGCCCCGGGAGTCGGCGGTGGTGCGACGATCGTGCGTGTGGTCGGCGTGGTGGGCCGCGACGGCAAGAGGGTTGTACGGCACGAATTCGCCGCCGAACTGCCTCGTGGCGACCACGAGTTTACGATCGAGATTCCCGCGACGGCAGCGGCCGACGCGGGGCCGGAGAGCTGACATGCCGTCCTTGATGGCATGGACCCTGGTGCTCATCGCCGGATGGCTGCTGGCCCCTGGCCGGTGCCCGGCTGCGGAACGACCGCGTGACCGGCCGAACGTGATCGTCATCCTCGCCGACGACCTCGGGTATGGTGACGTCGGCTGTTACAACCCTGAACGCGGAAAAATCCCGACGCCACGGATCGACGCTCTCGCCGCGCAAGGAATGCGTTTCACCGACGGGCACGCCTCGTCGTCCGCCTGCTCCCCGAGCCGCTATTCACTGCTGACCGGCCGCTATCACTGGCGGACGCGGTTGCAGCGCGGCATCGTCGGGATGTGGGAACGGCCACTGATTGCCCCGGACCGGCTCACGATCGCTGGGCTTGCTGCCGGGCACGGCTACCACACGGCCTGCGTGGGCAAATGGCACCTCGGCTGGGACTGGCCAATCGCCGCAGACGACGTCCCCTTGTTTCGCAACTTGGGAGGGCCGTCTGGCGGTGGCCACGTGGTCACGGAGCATTCCGCCGCGCAGAGAGCAGCCTGGCGACGCGCATTCGAGTGCGCCATTGCCGGCGGGCCGACCACGCGAGGGTTCACCGAATACTTCGGTACTGACGTGCCCAACTGGCCTCCCTTCTGCTTCATCGAGAACGACAGGACATCCGGCATCCCGTCGATGCTCCTGCCGCAGGACCAGATTGGGCCGCTCTTGGCGACGGCACAGGGACCGGCACTGCCCGGATGGAAGCTCGACGAGATCCTGCCCGCCGTCACGACGCGCGCCTGCGGAATCGTCACCGAGCAGGCACGGAACAAGCGGCCCTTTCTCCTCTACGTCGCCCTCACGGCTCCGCACACGCCCATCGCCGTGGCGAAGGAGTGGCAGGGCCGCAGCGGGCTCGGTGTACCCTACGCCGACTTCGTGATGCAGACCGACGAATCCGTCGGCAGGATTCTCGACTCGCTCGAGTCGGCCGGCTGCACCGACGACACGCTCGTCATCCTCACGAGCGACAACGGCTGCGAGACCAAAATCGGCCTCGAAGAGCTCCAGCAGCAGGGACATTTCCCGAGCGGGCCGTTCCGCGGCCACAAGCGCGACGTGTGGGAGGGGGGGCACCGTGTACCGTTCATCGTCCGCTGGCCCGCCGTCGTCGCCCCAGGACGCGTGTGCAACGAGACGATCTGCTCCGTCGATCTGATGGCGACGCTCGCCGACATCTTCGGCGTTACGCTTCCCGCAAACGCCGGGGAGGATAGTGTGAGCCTGATGCCACTGCTGCGCGGGCAGGAAGAGCCCATTCACGAGGCGGTGGTACACCAGTCGTTCTCGGGCGTGTTTGCCATCCGTGTCGGCCCTTGGAAACTGATCCTGGGGCCCGGAGAGGGTCACCCAAATGGATCGCCGTCTCGCCTCTACGACCTGGCGATCGACCCCGGTGAAACCAACGATGTCGCAGCGGCCCATCCAGCCGAGGTCGACAGGCTGACCACCCTGCTGAAAAAACTCGTCGCCGATGGCCGTAGCACTCCGGGCGCCAAGCAGAAAAACGACGTGGCTGCGAAGATCCGCAAGGATTCCACCCGGCGCAAGCCTGACACGGCCGCGGCCCCCAACGATGGCTAGGAGGGGGTCGGCGTTGATGACTCATGCGAACCTTGGTCCTGGAGTCGCCCTCCTGGTGGTGCTCGGCATGGTGGCGCCGCAGCGATCGCCGGCAGCCGTCGCGGATCGTCCAAACGTCATCCTGATCATCGCCGATGACGTGAGTTGGGACGATCTGGGGTGCTATGGCAACGCGTCCGCTCGCACGCCACACATCGACCGGCTCGCAGACCGAGGCAGGCGATTTGACCATGCGTATCTGACTGCGAGCAGCTGTTCGCCCAGCCGTGCAAGCATTGTCACGGGTCGCTACCCGCACAATCTCGGTGGTGCCAGCGAGCTCCACCTGCCGATTGCCGCACACCTGCCCTGGTTTCCCCGGCTGCTCCGCGACGCTGGCTACTTCACTGGCCTCGTCGGCAAAAATCACATGGTCGCGGACAGCCCGGCTGCAGGGTCGCACCCCCAGCCAAACCCCTTTGATCTTGTCGAATCCGGGAAGGCGCAGGGCAACAGCGGCGGCCACGCGACGTGGGTCGATGCGCTGCGCCATCGGCCACAAGGCAAGCCTTTTTTCTTCTGGTTCGCAGCGTACGATGCCCACCGCGACTGGGATGGCGACGCGGAATGGCGCGACGCGCAGTATGGGCCCACGCACGACCCGCTGCATGTGCGCGTGCCTGCTGCGATGATCGACGATCTGCCGACCCGCGCCGACCTTGCATCATTTCAAAACGAAGTCACGCGGTTCGACCACTTTGTCGGCGAGGTGATCAGGGAACTCGAGCTGCAGAGCATCCTCGACACCACCTGCGTCATCGTGATGGCAGACAACGGCCGGCCTTTCCCCCGAGCCAAGACGCGACTGCACGACGCAGGCATGAAAACGCCTTTCGTCGTCCACTGGCCCGACGCGATCCGGTCTCCAGGCGTGGCAACCACTAGCCTGATCAGTGCGATCGACATTGCCCCGACGATTCTGGCCGCCGCGGGAATCACCCCACCAGTGACGATGCAAGGAGTGAGCTTCCTCCCGTTGCTCCACGAACCCATGGCGACCGTGCGACGGCACGCGTTCTCGGAGCACAACTGGCACGACTACGAAGCGCATGGCCGGGCCGTCCGGTCCGAAGGGTATCTCTACATCCGGAATCGACGGCCGGCCCTCGGGTGGGAGGGCCCGGCCGACTCGGTCGGCTCGGCTGCACACCGTTCCCTGCTTTCCGCCAGGATCGCCGGAGAACTCTCGCCCGTGCAGGCGGATGTGCTGGTGGCGCCACGGCCCGCCGAAGAACTTTACAGAACCAACGACGACCCCGAGCAGATACGAAATCTCGTCGATGATCCGGCGCACGCCGGCGCCGTGGCCCGGCTGCGCCGGCTGCTCGACGACTGGATCGAGACCACTCACGACAGTTGCCCCGAGGCGATCTCCCGGGACGCCTACGATCGCCAGACTGGCCGAGCCTTGGAAATCCCCAGCGACGCCTATCGCGGCACGCCTCCGGGATCCGATCGCGATGCCGCCGCTGTGGATGCGCCAGGACCACGCTGACACATCGGCCCGGGACCCTACCGGCTCACCGAGCACCCCATGAACAGACGACACGCTTGAACGGAGGACGGGAATGATCTCCCTATCGCGAGTCCATGTGGCCACGTTGTGCCTTGTCGCCTTTCCTGGCAGCGTTGCACTTCGTGCACAGGAAACGCATGAAACACCGGAGCATGTCCACACGACGCAGTCATTCAACCTGATCGACTATGGAGCGGACGCCACGGGTGAACGCGATTCTTCGCCGGCGTTCGATCGCATCATGGCGCACGTCGGGGCGGTGCGACACGTGCATATCACGATCCCCGCGGGTGCCTATCGCCTCGATCGCCGTGTGATCCTGGCGGCGTCGGGCAACGACACGAACTATGGCATCCGGGTTTCCGGCGCCGGTGAAGACGTCACGGAACTCCGCGTCACCAACACCGAGGGCGGGCTTGCGTTTCGCGGCGTCGGCATGAATCGACTGACGTGCACGATCGCCGACCTCTCGCTTGTCGCCGTGCGGGAGACAGCGGGCGTCGCGCTCGCATTCGACACGGCGAACCCCGGCGATCACCACTCTCGCCAATTCACCCTAGAAAACATCCTGATCCGGGGCGAGCGGTTCGACCGCGGCAGTTTTTCCGCGGGCGTCGACGTGCGCAACGCCTGGTATCCGTCGCTCGACAACGTCAAGGTGACGGGACTGCAGGTCCTGCCCGCCGCGACCCCCGACCCATTGGCGTGCGGAATCCTTCTCGAGGACTGCTACAGTCCAATGCTGACCGGCTGCTACGTCTGGGGCGGAGTGCACGGGTTGATCCACCGCTCCCGGCTGAAACGGCCCGAGGACGGGATCGTGCGCGACAGCTATTTCGTCGGCTGCGTCGAGGGCATCCTGATCGATCTGGTTTCGAATGCGAAGCAATGGGCGGAGCCGGGATTCCACATCAGCGACTGCCACGTCAACTATCGCGATCGTGGCGTGGTGGTGAGGGGGGTGCGGCAGGCGACGATCAGCAGCGCTCTCTTCTATTGCAGCGACCGGACCGGCACACAGTGGTACAGGAAGGGACGGCACACAATCAATGGCGGCGACGAGAAGACACCGCGCCCCTACGAAACCCGGGATATCGATCTTGAGCACGCATCTGATATCGTCATCAGCCACAACATTTTCACCGAGCCCGCCACTCCGAACCGCGTGGCGATTCGAATCGGCAAAGCGTCAGGTTCGATCATGGTGTCCGCCAATCAGTTCAACATGAGTGGCACGGCGATCAAAAACGAGTCGGCCGAGCCAAGCTATGCGTCGAACAACGTATTTGGCGGCAGGCCAAATTGGGCTGCCCGGCTCACTCCATACATTGATCCAGCGGGCGCGCTTCAGACGATGGATTTCAAGCCCCTCCCGCGGCCTTGAACCGGCCAAGTTGCCGCGGGCAGGACCGCCGCCCGCCGATCCAGCGACACGATGAGCGAAGCCGTCCGGCACGGCGCGCCTACGCCAGCACCGCCTGGATCGGCTTCCCGCCGCCGCCGATCTTGAAGGGGCGGCCGTTGGGCGCCATGAACTCCTTGTCGTGCGGCAGGCCGCAGGCCGCGGCCACGGTGGTGAGGAAATCGGGCACGGTCACCGCGTCGCTCGCGGGCTTGAAGCCGCGCTCGTCGCTCGCTCCGTGCACCACGCCCCCCTTCACGCCCGCGCCGGCGAGCACGCAGGAAAACACCGCCGGGTGATGGTCGCGACCGGCGTTCTCATTGATGCGGGGCGTGCGGCCGAACTCGGTCGCGAGCACGACGACGGTCGAGCCGAGGAGCCCGCGGTCTCCGAGGTCTGAGAGAAGCGCCGCCATGGCGGTGTCGAGCGTGCCGGCCG
>RFPF01000139.1 GCA_009926295.1 Planctomycetia bacterium | reverse complement strand
CGCACAGGCGGCCGCCACCAGGGCCACGATGCCGGCTGCGGGGGGGCTCATCGCGGCGCCCCGCCGCCGTGCGAGGCGTCGAATCGCTCGCCGCGCAGCCATGCGCCGGCACGACGCACGAGGTCGTAGACGCCGCCCACTCCCACGCGACCGGCGAGCAGCGTGCGGAAGCAACCCGGATCGCGGCGACGGGCCGCGATGGCCAGCCTGTCCTGGGCGGCCTCGAGTGCCGCGGCCAGCACCCGTTCCCACTCCTCCGCGGCTCGGCCCGGAGCGCCGGCGATCGGGATCGCGGGCCCGAAGGCCACCAGCGCCTCCGGGAATCGCTCCGTCCAGAACGGATACTCCACGGCCAGCGGCACGACCAGCCCGGAGGTGCGGGCCGCGAGGGCGTGGGCCACGCCGGGCCGGATCGTCGCGGGGCGGTCGCGCGGATCCACGAACTCGCCCTGCGCCGTGACCCAGAAGATCACGTCGCGACGCGCGGCGGCGGCGTGGGCCATGCGCAGGAACCGCGCGGAGCCCCGCCACGTTCCCGGCTCGATGCCGATGAACCCTATGCGCTCCATGAACCGGTACTTGCCGAGCGCCGCGGCGTCGATCGGTCCGTAGATCATCCGGCCGGGGTAGAGCAGCTGGCCGATCGCCAGGAACACGAGCGGGTCCCACCATCCCGGATGGTTCGAATAGAAGATCACCGGCTCGTCCGCGAGTTCGGGGTGGTCGGGTTCGCCCGAGAGGAGCCGCAGGGCGTGGAAATGTCGGCGCAGGTACCGCCGCACGTAGGTCATGAACCAGCGGTTCAGACCGTGCGCGAATGGAGGCAGGTCACGGTCGTGCACGGTGCCCGTTCCCCGAGCCTTCACACGGCGCAGGGGACGCGGTCGCCGCCGGTCCGCGCCACGAGCTTGTCCTGGTCGACGCAGTCGGCCGCGATCCAGCCCGACATCAGCACCATCGGCATGCCGGGTCCCGGGTGGGCCGAGCCGCCCGCGAGGTAGAGCCCCTCGATGTCCGGCGAGCGGTTCGCAGGCTTGAACGCGCCGAGAAACCGCCCGTGGCTCGCGAGGCCGTAGATCGCGCCGTCGAGAACGTGGTAGCGGTCGTTGATGTCCTGCGGCGTCAGAGCCCGCTCGAACACGATGTGCTTCTCGAGATCCTTCATGCCCGCCGTGCGCTCCAGTTTTTCGATGATCCGACGGCGGTACGGAGCGAGCATCTTCGACCAGTCGTGGTGCGGACGGAGATAGGGCGTGTGCACGAGGACGTACAGCGACTCGCCGCCTGGCGGGGCGACCTCGGGCTCCGTGACGGCCGGGGCGCAGACGTAGCATGTGGGGTCGGGTGCGGGCTCGCCGGCCCGGTAGATCGAATCGAACTCCTCGTGGGCATCGGCTGAGAAGACGAAGTTGTGATGGATGAGTTGCTCGTAACGCCGGTCCAGACCGAGGTAGAGCACGACGCCCGAGCACGCAGGTTCGTACTTCCGACGCTGCAGGAAACGGCCGCGGGCCGGCCCGTCGACCAGCTCGCGGTGGGTGCGGACGCTGTCGGAGTTGCTCACGACGGCTGCCGCCGGGATGAACTCGCCCCGGACCGTCTCCACCCCCCTCACCCGTCCGTTGTCGGCGACGATTCGTCCGACCCCCGTGCGGGTGCGGATGTCGACGCCGAGGTCGACGGCCAGACTGGAAAGGGCCCGCGGCACCGCCCCCGTCCCGCCGCGGGGATACCACACGCCGTCGTGCGACTGCATGTGGGCGATGCCGCAGAGCACGGCCGGCGAGGCATCGGGCGCGCTGCCGACGTACTGCGTGAAGTGGTCGAGCATCTGGGCCGCCCGGGCGTCGGGTACGAAGCTCCGCACCGTGCCGGCCACGCTGTGGCCGGGCCGCATGCCCATCACTTCCCGCACCATCGACAGCGTCATGCTGCGACGCGGGTCGAACATGTCCTTCATGCCGCCCACGCTGCGCCAGAAGAAGAAATCGTTCGACACCCTGTGGAGCCGCTCCGCGAGTTGCATGAACCGCGCGTAACCGGCACCCGAGCCGCTGCCGGGGGCGTAGGCGTCGAGGATCTGCCGCATCTCGGCCACATCGGCCACCAGATCGAGCGTGGAGCCGTCATCGAAAAAGCTGCGCCACTGGGGATCGAGCGGAACGAGGTCGATCGCCGACTCGAGGTCGCGTCCCGCCTCGGCGAAGATCCTCTTGAGCACCCCCGGGATGGTCAGGATCGTCGGCCCCATGTCGAAGCGGAAGCCCTGTTCGGCGAGGACCGCGGCCTTGCCGCCGACCCAGGCGTTTCGCTCGCAGAGGGTGACGGCGTATCCGCGGGCGGCCAGCGTGCAGGCCGCAGCGAGCCCGCCGAGCCCACCGCCCACGACCACCACCCTGTCGTCGTCCCGGGGTTGCTGCTTGCGGGCGGTGGTCATGGCTGTCTTCCTGCGTTGGGAATGTGGTTGTCGACGGGGAATCAGACGGCCGCCGCGGCCTTCGGGTCGCGGTCGGCGAGGAACGCGGGCGTCGCCCCGGCGACGTCCGGCATGCCGAGATCCCCGAGCAGCAGTTCGGAGGTGATCCGCGCCGAGGAATAGATCACCGGCAGCCCGCTGCCGGGGTGGGTGCCTCCGCCCACGAGGTACACGCCCTCGAGGTCCTCGAAGCGGTTGTGCGGCCGCATGTGGAGCATCTGGCCGAGATCGTGGGAGAGATTGAACGTCGCCCCACGGTAGATCTCGTAGCCGTCCTGCCAGTCGTCGGGGGTGATCATGCGCTCGTAACGGATCCGTTCGCGGACGCCCGTGACGCCGATCCGCTCCATCTGGTCGAGGGCGATCTCCCGATACCGCGGGGCCTCCCGCCGCCAGTCCACGTTCGGGTGGCGATGGGTCACCGGGATCAGGAGATACAAGGTGCTCGCGCCCGGCGGGGCGAGCGTCGGGTCGGTCACGCAGGCGTTCTGCACGTACATCGACGGATCGCTGCCGAGCACGTGCCTGGTTTCGATGTCCGCGAGGTTCTCGCGGTAGTTCTGCGAGAGGTAGATGTTGTGGTGTGCGACGTCGTCGTAGCGGCCGTCGATGCCGAGGTACAGCATGAACGTCGAGCAGGAGAACCGTTTGGCCGCGATCTTGCGGTCGCTCCAGCGACGCCGGAGCCGGTCGGGCACCAGCCGCGTCATGCTGCGGGCGAAGTCGGCGTTGAGCACGGTGGCGTCGGCGGGATAGGAGCCGGCCGCGGTGCGGGCGGCCGTGATCCGGCGCCCCGAGAACTCGAGCGACTCCACCGCCTCCCCGTAGCGGATTTCCACCCCCATCCGCTCAGCGATCCTGGCCATCGCCGCCGACACGGCCCCGCAACCGCCCACGGGGTGGTAGACCCCGTGCTCGTACTCGAGAAAAGAGAGGATCGAGAACAGGCTCGGACAGCGGAACGGCGACATGCCCAGATACTTCGACTGGAATGTGAACGCCAGGCGGATGCGCTCGTCGGTGAAGAACGTGCCCAGTTCGGCATCGAGGCTCTTCCACGGCTTCAGGATCGGCATCAGCTTGAGCAGGTCGGGCGTCGCGAGATCGATCCAGCTTTCGAACGGCTGCTCGAGAAACGGGGCGAACCTGGCGAACTTGTCGCGGTTGGCCGCCATGAACCGCGTGAACGACCCGCGGTCGGCCGGCGACAACCGCGTCACCTCGGCCTCCATCCGGGGGATGTCGGGGGTGGCGAGCAGTTCGCCGCCCGCACCGAACACGAGGCGATACTGGGGATCGAGTCGCAGCATCTCGACCTCGTCGCGAAGGTCGAAGCCGCAGGTGGAGAAGATCTCCTCCAGCACCCGGGGATAGAGGAAGAACGTGGGGCCGAGGTCGAACTTGAAACCTTCCGGGGTGGCGATCGTGCTCGTTCGCCCGCCGGGCACGGTGAGCCGTTCGATCACCCGCACCCGCAGGCCCGACCTCGCCAGAAGCATGGCGGACGCGAGGCCGCCGGGGCCGGCACCAATGATGTTGACCGTCCGAGTCATCCGCACCCTTTCGCGGCCGGGTGCTGACGACTGTCGCCGTCGCCGTCCAGACTCCCGTGACTCCGTACTATAGGAGGCGCGCGGGGACGGTCAACCGGCTCAGTAATAAGGGTAGTAAGCGGCGCGAACGGGCCGGTAGCCGCCGAAGATCCCGCGGCGGTAGACGGGCACGGCGACCGCCGCCGGCGCGTACAAGGCCGTGACCGGAGCGGTCACCACGGGAGCGGCGACTGCGGCCGGCGCGGCTGGGGCGTAGAACGCGGTCGTGGCGACCGGCACGGGCGCCGCGTAGGTGGGCGCGACATACGCGGGTGGGTAGTAGGCCGTGACAGGCACGACCGGTGCCGCGACCACCGGCATCGCGACGGTCTCCATCACGGGCGGGCTGAAGGCGGAGACGGCCGCGTAGTTTCCGGCGGGCGTGTAGTTGGCGACGTAGGGTCCGGCAGCCGGGGCGAACATGGTGACCACCGGCCGGTAGACCACCTGGGCCGAGGCCGAGTCGGCGACGATCGGCAGGGCTGCGAGAACCGCGGCACACGCGACGCTGCGGTGAAAATTCATGATCGAGGCTCCAGGCACGGGATTGCGGGGAGCGATCCGGTCTTGTTCAATCCGAACCGCACACTGGAGGATACGCTCGCCGCAGTGGGGCTGCAAACAGCCCGCAAAGTCGACCATCGATGCGGTGAACCTGGGTGGCTGGCGTGGGCTGCGCGGCTCGGTCCAGCTGCTTTGGGGCGTTCGCCGGGCACCACCCTCACCGCTTCGGGAGACGACACTTTGGAGCCGTCGCAGCACGCCGATCGCCGGGCCGCGGCCGGTGGTTTCCCCTCGCTCACGGTGCTCCGCGCGCTGACCGTCGTCAACGACAACGTGCTTCGCTGGCTCGCCATCGGCCTCGGCAAGAAAGCCGTGGCGGGCGGCGACGTGGCCCTCGTGCTCACGGTCGGCACGGCGGGGTTCGTGCTGCCGTTCGTGATCCTGGCATGGCTCGCCGGTTGGCTGGCCGACCGCTTCCCCAAGCGGAGCGTGATCGTGTGGTGCAAGGCCGCGGAGATCCTGATCGCCGCCGCGGCCGCCGGCGCCGTGGCATGGGGCGTCCGTTCGGGAGGTAGCGCCTTCGGCCTGCCCGGAGGGCTGTGGCTCCTGCTCGTGACCGTCGCCGCGATCGGCTGCCAGGCGGCGCTGCTCTCGCCGAGCGTCATCGGCACGATTCCAGAGACTGTTGCGGCGAGCCGGCTCTCGAACGCCAACGGAGTGTTCGCTCTCGTCACGCTCGCCGCCACGCTCGTCGGGATGGCCCTGGGCAACTGGCTGGCCGACAACACCGTCGTGCTCGGAGTCGACGGCATCGGCAGCGACGGGATGCCGCACTCCGCCCCCCGCTGGGTGCATGCCGTCCCGGCCGCCATCGTGCTCGTCGGGATCGCGTTCGCCGGGTGGGTGGCGGCGCTCATGCTCGTGCGTCGGCCCGCGGCCGACCCGGCGGCGGCGCCGCCCTGGAATGCGTTTGCGCGGACGTGGGGCGATCTCGCCGAACTCGCCCGCCACCGTGAACTGGCGGCTGCCGCCGCGGGGATCGTGTTCTTCTGGGCGCTCGGCGCTGTCGCCCAGCTCAACGTCGATCAGTACGGCACCGAGGCGGGCGCCGCTTCCCAGGTGCAGATCGTGCCGCTGCTCGTCGCGCTGGTGGCCGGCATCGGCCTGGGCAGCCTGCTCGCGGGCCGGGCGTCGCAGCACGGCGTGGATCTGGGGCTCGTGCCGGCCGGCGCGGCGCTCATGTCGGTGGCGTCGTTTGCGCTGGCGTGCGGGCCCGCGACGGTGTTCGGCGCCGCGGCCGCGGGCTGGGCCTGGTGGTTCGCCGCGACGACGCTGTTCGCGCTGGGCCTCGGGGCGGGTGTGTTCGACGTGCCGCTCGAGGCGGCGTTTCAGGAGAGGAGTCCACCGGCCCGCCGCGGAGCGCTGCTCGCGGCTTCGAACCTGCTCACGTTCGCCGGGATGTTCGCGGCCTCCATTCTTTACGGCATCCTGCGGGCCCCGGTCGGAACGCCGGCGGCTCCCCTGCTTTCTGCCCGATCCATGTTCGGACTGTTCGGGCTGCTCGCGCTCGGCGCCGCCGCCGCCGCGGTCTACGCCGCGCCGCGGGCCACGCTCAAGTTGCTCGTGCGGGCGATCGTCAACGCCGGCTATCGTTACCGGGTCAGGAACCTCGAGCATCTGCCGGCCACCGGGCCCGTCGTCGTCGTGGCCAACCACCTCTCGTGGCTCGACGGCTTTCTCCTGCCGCTGGCCTCCCCGCGCCCGCTGCGGATGGTCGTCTACGGCCCGAACATCCGGGGGAAATTCCTGCAGATGCTCGCCGAACAGTGGCGGTTCATCCTCTTCGACCCCCGGCCCAAGTCGATCGGGCGGGCGCTCAAGGAGATCCAGGCCGGCCTCGCCGCCGGCGACGCGATCGGGATCTTCTGCGAGGGGGGCATCTCCCGCGCAGGACAGATTCTCGGGTTCAAGCGTGGTCTCGAATGGCTGCTCGAGAGGGTCGAAGCCCCGATCCTGCCGGTGCACATCGACGGCTTGTGGGGCAGCGTGCTCACGTTCTCGGAGGGGCGGTACTTCACGAAGCGGCCGAGGCTCGTTTTCCCGGACGGATGCCGCCGGCCGCTGACGCTGCGGTTCGGCACGCCGCTGCCCATCGGCACCCATCCGAACGCCGCCCGGCTCGCCCTTCAGGAACTCTCCGCGACGAGCGTCCGCGAGCGGATGCTCGCCGCCCACGGCGCCCCGCCGAAAGGCGTGAGCGGGGTGGAGTGGGCCGCCCACGCCGCGGCGGCCGAGGCGTTCGACGGGGCCTGTCTCGTGCGCCGTGACGATCGGCTCGTCGCCTCGCTGGCCGCCGGCGATCCGCTGTTCCCGGGCCTCGGGCGGCATCCGAGCCCCTTGCTCGGCATCGCCGCGCGGGTCGTGGACGCGGATACGCCCGCCCGCGATCTCGCCGCCATCCTCGCGGCCGAGCGGGCCACGCTCTGGCTGGCGCGGGTGGATCAGGTGGCGTCGGTGGCGAGCACGCCCGACGCCTGCAAGGGGCTTGCAGCGCACCTCGCGGTCGTCGTGATGCCGATCGGCCATGCGGCCGATCTCGGTGCCGCCCGTGCCGCCGCCGACCGGTTCCAGGCGGCAGCGGGCATCCAACCGGTCGTGGCCTACGCACCGCCGGAAGCCGGCGGACTCGTGGCGATGAACACCCCGCCGGCCCGGATCACCTGGAACCACGAGACGATCTGCAAGCCGGAGACGGTGGGCCGCGCACTCAACGGCGTCGTCGTCTGGCCGCGGGCCTCCGATCGCGAGTCGCTCGGACTTGCGTCCCTCGCGAGCGAGGGCATCGGCCCAGGCGAGGGCCGCACGCTCGTGATCGGTGCGACCCTCGACCCTCCGATCGCGATGGCGACGCGAGATCCCCGCGCCGTTCCGGCGGCGCTCCTCGCCGATGCGTTCGACGTGGACGCCGACGGCTTCCTCGTGCCGCGGCCGGGATGACTCGCACGCGTGGCCGGATGGGCCCGTGTTTTCCGGCCAAACCTTGGTGTCGGGCGTCGGCTGCGGTATTCTCTTCGCCATGCACCCGTAGCTCAATTGGATAGAGCATCGGTCT
>RFPF01000138.1 GCA_009926295.1 Planctomycetia bacterium | reverse complement strand
AGGCTCCCGCCTGTCGAGACGCACGACCATGCTCCGCCCAATTCTGTCTGCCCTGCTCGTCCTCTGGCCGTGCGCCACGACGGCATCCGCCGAGGTCGCGTTCGACAAGAGCACGCTCACCGAGCGGTTCGTCGCCGAGGGCTGCGACATGGCCGACTTCGACAAGGACGGCCACGTCGACATCACCGCCGGCAACACGATCTGGCATGGGCCCGATTTCACCCGGCAGACCGAGTTCACGCCGCCGGCCGACAATCCGAGCGGGCCGACGAAGACGCCCTACGACCCGACCAAGGGCTACTCCGATTACTTTCTGGCCTACGCCCACGACTTCACGGGCGACGTCTGGCCCGACATTCTCGTGTTCGGCCTCCCGGGCGAGGCGGCGCACGTGTTCGTGAACCCGCAGGGCAAGGGCGGCCACTGGGAAAAGCACGCGGTCTTCGACGTGGCCGACGGCGAGTCGCCCGATCTTCGCGACATGAACGGCGACGGCCGCCCCGAGCTGCTCGTGCATTCGAGCGACATCGACAAGCCGAAGAACGCGCAGGCGGGCGGGCAGCTCGGCTTCGCCGAGATCGACTGGTCGAAGCCGCTCGGGAAGGCGCGGTTCCGGCCCATCACGCCCAAGTCGGCGGAGAACGACAAGAAATACTTCCGCTACACGCACGGCTACGGCGCCGGCGACGTCAACGGCGACGGCCGGCCGGACCTGCTCACGAAGGACGGCTGGTTCGAGCAGCCGGCCGACATCTCCACCGACACGATCTGGCCGTTCCACCCCGGGCCGTTCGGGCCGAAAGACGCGCCGCGGGGCGGCGCGCAGATGTACGCCTCCGACGTCAACGGCGACGGCCGCAACGACGTGATCACGAGTTATGACGGCCATGGCTTCGGGCTCGGCTGGTTCGAGCAGAACGCCGACGGCACGTTCACCGAACACAAAATCATGGGCGCCACGCCCGAGGAGAACGCCCAGGGGGTGAAGTTCAGCCAGCTGCACGCCCTGCGGCTCGCCGACATGAACGGCGACGGCCTCCTCGACATCGTGACGGGCAAGCGGCGCTGGGCCCACGGGATCAACGGCGACGTGGAGCCGAACGCGCCGCCGGTGCTCTACTGGTTCGAGCTCGTCCGCGACGGCAAAGGCGGGGCCCGCTACGTGGCCCACGAAATCGACGCCGACAGCGGCGTCGGCACGCAGGTGACCGTGGGCGACCTCGACGGCGATGGTAAACTTGATGTGATCGTCGCCAACAAGCGTGGCGTGTTCGCGTTCGTCCAGAGGTGACTGCCGTGAAGTGCCGGCCTTGGGGTCCGCTTGTCGCGGTCCTGTGCGAGTTCGCGGCGACCGTGGCGATCGCCGCCGGGCCGGACTTCGCCCACGAGGTCCGGCCGATCCTCTCCAATCGCTGCTTCAAGTGCCACGGACCCGACGAGGGAAACCGCCAGGCCGGCCTGCGGCTCGACGTGCGTGAGGCGGCGATCGCCGAACTCGACAGCGGTGCCCGCGCAGTGGTGCCCGGCCATCCTCTCGACAGCGAGATCGTCGCCCGGATCACGAGCACCGATCCCGATCTCGTCATGCCGCCGCCGCACACGAAGGTGACGCTCACGGCTGATGAGAAACGGATTCTCACCGAATGGGTCGAGGCCGGCGCCGAGTACCGGCCGCACTGGGCGTTCGTGCAGCACAAGCGGCCGGCCGTGCCCGACGTCAGAGACGCCAAATGGCCGCGGAACGAGATCGACCGATTCGTGGGGGCGAGGCTCGAGCGCGAGGGGCTCGCACCCGCGGCCGAGGCCGACAAGGCGACGCTCTGCCGGCGCGTGTTCCTCGACCTCACCGGTCTGCCGCCGGCGCCCGTGGAGCTCGACGCCTTCCTGAACGACCCGGCCCCCGACGCCTACGAGCGGCTCGTCGACCGGCTGCTCGCGAGCCCGCGGTATGGCGAGCGCTGGGCCCGCAAGTGGCTCGACCTCGCCCGCTACGCCGACACCAATGGCTACGAGAAAGACCGGGAGCGGCAGATCTGGCCCTATCGCGACTGGGTGATCCGTGCGCTCAACGCCGACATGCCGTTCGACGAGTTCACGATCCGGCAGATCGCCGGCGACCTGCTCCCGGGCGCCACCACCGACGACATCATCGCCACCGGTTTCCATCGCAACACGATGAAGAACGAGGAGGGCGGGATCGATCCGCTCGAGTTCCGGTATCTCGCGATGGTCGATCGCGTGGGCACCACGGGCGCGACCTGGCTCGGGCTCACCACCGCCTGTGCCCAGTGCCACACGCACAAGTTCGACCCGATCACGCACACCGACTACTTCGCCCTCATGGCGCTCATGAACAACGCCGACGAGCCGGAGTGGCTGATTCCCGGCCCCGAGAACGACGCCCGGCTGGCGGCCACGAGGCGTTCGCTCGAGTCGGCCTGGGCGGCGCTCCCCGGCCGGTGGCCGGCGACGGCGTCGGGGCCCGCGCCCGAACAGCTTGCCGGCAGTTCCGACGCCCCGCCCCTGCCGCTCGACCCGGTGGCGGAGGAAGGCCGCCGGCGCGCCGGCCTGGCCGCGCGGTTCGACGCGTGGAACCGCCAGGAATCGGCGCGGGCCATCCGGTGGCGGATCGTGCAGCCCGACGCGATGACGACGAACCTGCCGCATCTCGTGCTCCGTGCCGACGGCTCGATCCTCGCCAGCGGCGACATCACCAAGAGCGACGTCTACACGCTGTCGCTGCCGCCATCGGCGACTCCGGTGCGGGCGATCCGGCTCGAGGTCCTGCCCGACGAGAGCCTGCCCGACCACGGTCCGGGCCTGTGCAACTACGAGGGGCCGAAGGGGGATTTTTTCCTGTCGGAGTTCGAGGTCGCGGCCGGCGATGAACGGCTCAAGGTGGCCAAGGCCACCGACTCGTTCGCGGGCATGGCGGCCCACTCCAAGACTACGAGCACGGCGGCCGCGACGATCGACGGCGAGATGTCGAGCGGCTGGAGCACCAACGGCGACCAGGGCCGTGCCCACGCCGCCGTCTACGCCCTCGCCGAGCCGTTGCCACCGGGCGTGCCGCTCACGGTGACGCTGCGGTTCGAGCGGCACTTTGCGTGCGGGCTCGGCTGCTTCCGCCTGTCGGTGTCCGACATGGAGCATGCCGAGGCGCATGGTGCCGTGGCGGCGGTCGAGGACGTGCTCGTGAAGCCCGAGGCGGAGCGGACGGCCGCGGAGCGGGAACTCGTCTTCCACGGATTCCTCTCACTCGCGGCCGAACTCGAGCAGCCGCGGCAGGACATCCGCAAACTGGAGGCGGCGTTGCGCGGTGGCCAGCGGTCGCTCGTGCTCCGCGAGCGGCCGACCGACAATCCCCGGAAGACGTTTCGACACCATCGGGGCGAGTACACGCAGCCGAAGGAGGAAGTGGCCCCCGCGACGCCCGCGTTCCTTCCGCAACTGCCCGCCGACGCCCCGGCGAACCGCCTCGCGCTCGCGCGGTGGCTCATCTCGAAGGAGAATCCGCTCACGCCGCGCGTGGTCGTCAACCGGCAGTGGCAGGCCTTCTTCGGCCGGGGATTCGTGCCGAGCGTCGAGGACCTCGGCTACCAGAGCGAGCCGCCGAGCCACCCGGACCTGCTCGATTGGCTCGCCGTCACGCTGCGCGACGACCTCGGCTGGTCGATGAAGAAACTCCATCGGCTGATCGTGACGAGCGCCACCTACCGGCAGGACTCGACGGCGACGCCGGCGCTCGTCGACCGGGACCCGAAGAACGTTTTGCTGGCCCGCGGCCCGCGGGTGCGGCTGGAGGCCGAGGTGATCCGCGACGGGATGCTCAAGGCGGCCGCGCTCCTCTCGGAGAAGATGTATGGCCCGGGCGTGCGGCCGCCGCAGCCGGAGGGAGTGACGGAGGTCGCCTACGGCAATCCGAAATGGAACCCGAGCACCGGCGAAGACCGCTATCGGCGCAGCATCTACACATTCCAGAAGCGGACCGCGCCGTTCGCGATGGCGACCACGTTCGACGGTCCCACGGGCGAGGCCTGCGTGGCCCGCCGGGAGGTGTCGAACTCGGCGCTCCAGGCGCTCACGCTCCTGAACGACCCGATGTTCGTCGAGATCGCGCAGGCGCTCGGCCGGGCGGTGATGGCGGCTGACCCGGACGACGGCGCCCGCCTCGCGGAACTGGGACGGCGCGTCCTCTCTCGACCGTTCGCCGCCGACGAATCGCAGGCCCTGCTCGCTTATCTCGCCACCCAGCGTGCGCGGCTGGCGGCAGGCGACCTGGATCCGGTCAAGCTCGCCGGCGGTGAGTCTCCCGACGTGGTCGAGCGGGCGGCGTGGACCCTCGTGGCCCGGGCGGTGATGAACCTCGACGAAGCGATCGTGAAACGATAGGACGGACACGCAGGACAGGCCCGAGCTTTTCGACGGAATCCCCGATATGAACCTCCTCGACGTGACGCGACGGCACTTCTTCCGGGAGTGCGGCATCGGCGTGGGCAAGATGGCGCTCGCCGGTCTGCTCGCCGACTCGCTCGGCCGGCCCGCGTCCGCCGGGAGCGTGGCCCGCACAGGCCCGCTCGCGCCGAAGTCGCCGCATTTTCCCGGTCGTGCTCGAGCCGTGATCCAGCTCTTCATGGCGGGGGCGCCGAGCCAGCTCGAGCTCTTCGATCACAAGCCGAAACTCGCCGAGATCGAGGGGAAGCCGATCCCGCCCGAGGTGATCGGCGGCCAGCGATACGCCTTCATCCGGCCCGATGCCGCCGTGCTCGGGCCGCAGTATCGCTTCGCCCGGCATGGCGAGAGCGGGGCCGAAGTGTCGGAGGTGCTCCCGCACCTGGCGAACGTCGTGGACGACATCGCGATCGTGAGGAGCTGCCGCACCGACCAGTTCAACCACGCCCCGGCCCAGATCTTCATGAACTGCGGCTTCGCGCAGCCCGGGCGGCCGAGCCTCGGCTCCTGGGCCACCTACGGCCTGGGCAGCGAGAGCGACGAACTGCCGGCGTTCGTCGTCATGAGCACCGGGGCGGGCATCAGCGGCGGCTCGGCCAACTGGTCGAGCGGATTCCTGCCGAGCGTCTACACCGGCACCCGGTTCCGCGGCGCCGGCTCGCCGATCCTCAACGTCGATTCGCCGGCCGGCGCCGACATGCGGCTGGCCGACGAGACGCTCGACGTCGTGGCGAGGCTCAACCGCCGCCGGCTCGCGATCGACGGCGATCCGGAGATCGCCACGCGGATCGCGAGCTACGAGATGGCGCACCGGCTCCAGACCTCGGCCCCGGAGCTCATGACCCTCGCCGACGAGTCGGCGGAGACGCTCGCCCTCTACGGCTGCAAGCCCGAGGAAGCGAGCTTCGCCCGGGCCTGCCTCATCGCCAGGCGACTCGTGGAGCGGGGCGTGCGGTTCGTCACCATCTACCACGAGGGCTGGGACGGCCATTCCGACGTGGCGGGCAACGTACGGGGCAACTGCCAGAAGACCGACCAGGGCAGCGCGGCGCTCGTGGCGGATCTCAAGCGCCGCGGGCTCCTCGACAGCACGCTCGTGGTGTGGGGGGGCGAGTTCGGCCGCACGCCGATGGTGGAGGCGAGCGCCGTCCTCGGCCGCTCGAAGGGCCGTGACCATCATCCGAATGCGTTCACGATGTGGCTCGCCGGCGGCGGCATCAGGGGCGGCGTCACCCACGGGGAGACCGACGAACTCGGCTTCCACATCGCCAGGGACGAAGTGCATGTGCACGACCTCCAGGCCACGATCCTCCACTGCCTCGGCCTCGACCACGAGCGGCTCACCTACCGCTACCAGGGGCGGGATTTCCGGCTCACCGACGTGCATGGTCACGTGGTGAAGGGTATTTTGAGCTGACGATCGAACGGGCCGAGGCTCGTCCCACTTCCCGGAGCATTCCCATGCGTTTCGCTGCCCTGTTGTTCGCCATCGTGTCGTCCACCGCGATGGCGGCCGATCCCTGGCTCGTGATCGCGGGGGGCGACGGGCCCGGCGCGGGGAAGCATGTCGTCTTCGTCAGCGGCGACGAGGAGTACCGCAGCGAGGAGGCCCTCACGCAACTCGCAAAGATCCTCGCCAAGCACCATGGCTTCACCTGCACGGTGCTCTACGCGATCGATCCCGAAACGGGCGAGATCAACCCGATGAACCAGAAGAACATCCCCGGCCTCGAGGCGCTGCGGAAAGCCGATCTGATGGTGATCGCCACGAGGTTCCGCAACCTGCCCGACGCGCAGATGCAGGAGATCGACGACTATCTCAAGGCCGGGAAGCCGGTGATCGGCCTGCGGACGGCGACGCACGCGTTCAACCTGCCGAAGGAGTCGCCGTTCGCCCGCTACGGGTGGAACTACAAGGGCGACGATTTTCTCGAGGGCTTCGGCCGGCAGGTGCTCGGTGAGACCTGGATCAGCCATCACGGCCACCACGGCCACGAGAGCACGCGCGGCCTCGTCGTGCCGGAGGCGAAGGACCATCCGATCCTGCGCGGCATCAAGGATGGCGACATCTGGGGGCCGACCGATGTCTATGGCGTGCGGCTGCCGCTGCCGGGCGACTCGAAGCCGCTCGTCCTCGGGCAGGTGCTCGAGGGAATGACGCCCGATGCACCGGTGGTCGAGGGCGCGGACGCGAAGAAGAACGACCCGATGATGCCGATCGCCTGGACGAAGACGTATTCCCTCGCGGGCGGCCCGACGGGCCGCGTGTTCACGACGACGATGGGCTCGTCCACCGACCTCGCGTCGGCCGGCCTGCGGCGGCTGCTCGTGAATGCGGCCTACTGGTCCCTCGGGCTCGAGGAAAAAATTCCGGCTGCGGCGAACGTCGAGATCGTGGGCACGTATGAGCCGACGCCGTTCAAGTCCGGCGGACACCGGAAGGGCCTGAAGCCCGGCGGGCTGTAAACACGCGAAACACCGGCATCCGGGCCCGGGGCGTGCCGTTGTGCATGACAGGCTGAAGCCTGTCCTACAGTTTCTTCGTGAACCGCCGCGTTGCCGCGAATGAAAACATCCCCGGGTGGAGGAGTTCCGCCAGGACCTCGAGCGAATCGACGAGTCGCGGGCCCGGGCGGTTGAAGAGATGGTGGCCATCCACGGCGTAGACGCGCCCCTCGCGCCACGCGCGGAGCATCTCGAGGCGGTTGCGGATCGCTGCTCTGCCTGCTTCCGCGACGACGCGATCGATCGTGAACCCGCAGGGTATGAGCACGACGGCGTCGGGATCGGCCGCGATGACGTCGTCCCACGTGATCCAGTGCGAATGCCTTCCGGCCTCGCCGAGGGGGTCGATGCCGCCGGCGAGATCGACGAGTTCCGGCACCCAGTTTCCCGCCGCCATCGGCGGATCGAGCCATTCGACGACGGCGACGCGCACCGGTGTGGCGGGCCGCACGCGGTACCGCACCGACATGACGCGCGCCTTGAGCCGGGCCACCAGCTCGCGGGCCCTGGCCAACGCGCCCGTGGCCATTCCCACGGCGAGGATGTCGGCGTAGAGGTCGGCAAGCCTCGTGGGCGAGAGTTCGAGCACCCGGGCGTGCGTTCCCGATCCGGCGAGGGCCGCCCGCACGTCGTCGGCTGCGACCGCACACACGGCGCACGTCGCCTGCGTGATGATGAGATCGGGTGCAAGTCGGGCGAGATTGTCGCCGTCGAGCGCGTACAGACGGGCCGGCCCGGCG
>RFPF01000137.1 GCA_009926295.1 Planctomycetia bacterium | reverse complement strand
GCGCCATCCGCTCTATTTGATCGATACGGCAGCGCAGCACCGCCTCGACGGCGGTTCCGTCGCTCGTCAGCAACGGTTGCACGTCGAGTGCCATCCCTTCGTCGCAACTGGCGCCGAGGGTCTGCCATCCGGGCCACGCGTCGGGCCGGGGGACGACGTCCTGCACGTATGGCCGCTTCCGTCCGCCGGAGAGGACCGCCGGGAGTCCGTTGCCGGCGAGCACCGGACCGGTCGGCAGC
Organism: Planctomycetia bacterium; assembly: GCA_009926295.1. GTDB lineage: Bacteria > Planctomycetota > Planctomycetia > Pirellulales > UBA1268 > RGVT01. The sequence goes on along the minus strand of RFPF01000137.1, from coordinate 7,610 downwards.
TCCTGACAGTCACCGCGGCGCCGCAGCATCGCCACGAGCACCGCCGCCTCCTCCCGCGACATGATCCACGCCTGGACCCCGGGTGTCGCCGCAGGGATCGGATCGAGCAGCGCGCGGGCGTCGTTCCGCCACGCAGGGCTCCCCACGCCCAGCACGCGGATCGAGAACCGGTGCGGCGCCGCGGCATCCGCCGTGAAACGCGCGGCGATGCCGGCGACCTGCGACTGGATCTGCGGCGTGTGGTAGCACCTGATCTGCGACTCGTCCGCGGAGAGCGACGCCGCCACGGCGCCGTGCCATGCGGCGTAGCCCGTCTCCTGCAGCACCCAATCGACGACGTGCCGCTGGCTGCCCGGGCCGTTCTGGTTCACGAACGGCGAGATGTCGTAGGTGCGCCAGACCTGCCCGGCGTCGTTCGGCAACTGCGCGGCAGCGGCGACGGGCACCACGCAGGCGACGGGCACGAGGAGCCAGCGGGCGCGAGCCATAGGATCCTTCACGGGACGCCCCGAATCTACGCCGGGCAGGCGATCACCGGACAGGCCAACCCGCGGTGGCTCGTACCCCGACGCGTCCAAACCGGCTTGGGGCTGCCCCGTACCATCTCGCCGGACGCTCACGACGGGCCTCCAGCCCTCCGCTCGCTCGGATTTGCCTGCGCTGCGCCATCCATGGCTTCGCTGGTCAAACACGCCGTCTCAATGGTAGGGGACAACCCCTATCCTCCCCTTTCCGACTGAGGAGGCTTGGGGCTGCCCAGACCAAAGAGCCGGGCTATGGAAGCGAGCGCAGCCAGGATGGCGAAGCGAAGCGGACATGCAGAGAGCCGAGGCTACGAGGGCCGAGGCGAACGTCCGGAGAGCGGGGCTGGGCAGTCACGAGCCGGTGCGCTCGCGTGGGGGGCACGACAGGCTGAAGCCCGTCATGCGTCAGACGCGGCGGAGGAGCAGGCTCGCGTTGTGGCCGCCGAAGCCGAAGCTGTTGCTCATCGCGACGTCCACCTTCGCCTCGCGGGCGACCTTCGGCGTGTAGTCGAGGTCGCAGTCGGGGTCGGGGTTGTCGAGGTTGATCGTGGGGGCGATCACGCCCCGCGACACGGTGAGGGCGCAGACCACGAGCTCGATGCCGCCGCTCGCGCCGAGCGTGTGGCCGAGCTGGCTCTTCGTGCTCGAGATGGCGAGCTTCTGCGCGTGGGGGCCGAACACCCGCTTCACCGCCTTCGTCTCCGCCTTGTCACCGAGCGGCGTGCTCGTGCCGTGGGCGTTGATGTAGTGCACCGCCTCGGGCCCGAGCCCAGCGTCGGCGAGGGCCATCGCCATGGCCTGGCCGGCACCGCGCCCCTCCTCGTCGGGTTGCGTGATGTGGCCGGCATCACCACTGGCGCCGTAGCCCACGAGTTCGCCGTAGATCCTCGCGCCACGCCGCGTCGCGCGTTCGAACTCCTCGAGCACGACCACGCCGGCGCCCTCCGAGAGCACGAATCCGTCGCGATCGGCGTCGAATGGACGGCTCGCCTGCTGCGGCGCCTCGGAACGGAACGAGAGGGCGCGCATGTTCTGGAAGCCGGCCAGGCCGATCGGCGTGAGGGCGGCCTCGCTGCCGCCGGTGATCATGACGTCGGCGTCACCGTACTGGATCGCGCGGAGCGCCGAGCCGATTGAATTCGCGGCGCTGGCGCAGGCGGTGGCCACGGCGAAATTCGGCCCCTTGATGCCGAACAGGCTCGACACGTGGCCGCTCGCGGAGTTCACCATCAGCTTCGGGATCGTGAAGGGGGAGACCTTGTCGATCCCCTTGTGGAGCAGCCTTTCCTCCTGCACCTCGAACTCCCACAGCCCCCCGATGCCCGAGCCGATCACGACACCGCAGCGAAACGGCTGCTCCTTCGAGAAGTCGATCCCCGAGTCGGCGACCGCGTCCTTGGCCGACGCGATCGCGAACTGCGTGAACCGGTCGAGCCGCTTGAGCTCCTTGGGGTTCGCGATGTCCTCGCGCTCCGCCTCCCACGGCACCTGTCCGCCGAACTGGACGCGATAGCCGGCGACGTCGAACAGGGTGATCGTGCCCACGCCGCTTTCGCCGCGCACGATGCGGTCCCAGAAGGCTTCGAGTGGCCGGCCCAACGGGGTGACCAACCCCAGGCCCGTGACCGCGACGCGTCGCTTCATTCAACGCACCGTCAAGCCTGGTGCTTCTCGATGAACTCCACCGCCTGCCCGACGGTCTGGATCTTCTCGGCCGCATCGTCGGGGATGTTGATCTCGAACTCTTCCTCGAGCTCCATCACCAACTCGACCGTGTCGAGCGAATCGGCGCCCAGGTCGTTGATGAACGACGTCTCGGGGGTGATCTGCTCCTTGCTCACCCCGAGCTGGGATGCCACGATGTCAATCACTCGCTCTTGGACTGATGCCACCTTTTGAATCCTCCTGCAGAAACGGTCGGCCGGGCTCGGCCTCCTCGCGTCGGGCCAAGATATACCCGTTGCCGGAGCGCACTGTCCAGCCCGGGAAAAGCCCGCTGCGGCACCGTCAGCCGATCAGCCCGCCGTCGACGACGAGCGTCTGCGCGGTGACGTACCCCGACGAGGGAGACGCCAGAAAAAGCACCGCCTCTGCGATTTCCCACGCCTCGCCGAGCCGTTTGGCCGGCACGCGAGCCTTCACCACGTCGTCGAGGGCGGGCCCCAAGGCGGCGGTCATGTCGCTGGCGATGAAACCGGGAGCGACGGCGTTGACGGTCACCTTGCGGCCGGCGAGTTCCTTCGCCACCGTTTTCGTGAGCCCGACGAGGCCGGCCTTCGAAGCCGAGTAGTTCGCCTGCCCGGCGTTGCCGATCAGGCCCGAGATGCTGGCGACGTTGATGATCCGCCCATAACGCTGCTGCATCATCGGACGACTGGCCGCTCGAATGAACAGGAATGGCGCCCGCAGGTTCGTGGTCAACACCTGATCCCACTCGTCGTCGCTCATCCGCGGGCAGAGGTTGTCGCGGGTGACGCCGGCGTTGTTGACGAGGATGTCGAGCCGCCCCAGCTTCGCGACCACGGCCTCCACGACCCGCTGGATCTCCTCCCCCTTGGCGACGTCGCAGGGAAACTCCTCGGCCGTCCCACCCGCGGCGCGAATGGCTCCTGCCACCTCGGCCAACTTGTCGACGGAACGCGCCACCAGCGCCACGGCGGCGCCATTGGCCGCGAGCGCCTCCGCGATCGACCGTCCGAGGCCCTGCGAGGCTCCCGTGACCAGCGCAACCTGGCCTGCAAGATCGACCCTCAGCCGCCTGCGGTCCACCCGGGCGCCATCGTCAGCCATGATTCACGACCTCCCCGCAACAGGAATCGAAGCCCTCAGTCGAACACTCCGGAGCAGACGACGCCCCGATCGATCCTCTTCATGAGTCCGCGGAGCACACGACCGGGACCCACCTCCCACGCCGAGCGCACGCCCGTGGACAGGATGTATGCCATGGAATCGCTCCACTCGACAACACCGACCACCTGCCGCGACAGGAGCCCCCGGATCTCGTCCGGGTCGCTGTGGGGGCGGGCGTCGACGTTGCTCACGACCGGGATTCGGGCGGGGCGAAACTCGGCCGCCGCGAGGGCGGCGGAAAGTCGCTCGACGGCCGGCTGCATCAGCACGGTGTGGAAGGCCCCGGCCACGTCGAGCGGAACGCACTTGATCGCCCCGGCGGCCGTGGCCGCCGCTGCCAGCCGTCCGCAGGCGGCGGCGGAGCCCGAAACCACGATGTTTCCGGGGCACAGCACATTGGCCACCTCGAGCACCTCGCCGGCGCGGCACTCGTCGCAGAGGGAGGCGAGCCGGCCGCGGTCGACGCCGAGCACGGCCAGCATAGCGCCGGGCCGGGACTCGGCGCATTCCTGCATCGCCCGCCCTCGCACGTCGACGAGCCGCACCGCGTCCGCGAAGCCGATCACGCCTGCGAACACCAGCGCCGTGTACTCGCCCAGCGAGAGGCCGGCCGTGATCCCGGCGGCGTCGAGCGGCTGGCCGTCACGAGATCGAAGCACCTCGAGCGCCGCCAGGCTGGTGACCAGGATGCCCGGCTGGCTGACGGCCGTGGTGTTGAGGCGGGCAGCGGGACCGGAGCGGCAGACGTCGAGCAGGTCGTAGCCGAGGATTGCGGACGCTTCGTCGAACAGTCTGCGCGCCGGCGGCGTCGCATCGACCCAGTATGCCCACCGCCTGTGCGCCCTGGCCGGGAAAGAGGATCGCCGGCGGAGCCGCCTGGGGGCTGGCGTCGCTGCCCAAGGGTCTATTCCTCGGACTTCACGACGGCCCGGCCCATGTAGTGGCCGCAGGTGCCGCAGATCCGGTGCGTGGGCACCGCCTTGCCGCAATTCGAGCAGAACGTGAGCTGCCGCGGCGTGAGGAAATCATGGGCGCGGCGGGACCGCGTCTTCTGGTTGGACTGACGTCGCTTGGGAACTGCCATGGCGCACCTGGAGGCTCTGGAACGATGCCAGAGGGTAGCCACCGCGGCGCGAGGCGGTCAATCCGACCGTTCAAAACAGGGTGTTTTGGCGCCCCGGCTGCGGCGGAGCCCCGAGGTGCTCCTCGCCCTTCGGCGTGATCCTGCGGCCGCGCGGCGTCCGCACGACCAGCTCGCAGCGGAGCAGGTACGGCTCCACATCGTCCTCGATGGTGTCGGCCGCCGAACTCATGGTGTGGGCGATCGCCTCGATCCCGACCGGGCCTCCGCCGAACACCCGCTGGATCGTCTCGAGGTATTTGCGGTCGAAGGCGTCCAGCCCCAGTTCGTCGATCCCCTGCATCTCGAGGGCGGACCTCGCAATCTCGATGTCGATCGCCCCCGCGGCCCGGCTCGTGGAGAAGTCGCGAATCCAGCGCAGCCGATTGTTGGCCAGCCGCGGCGTGCCCCGACTGCGCCTCGCGATCTCGTCGGCCGAAGCGTCGTCCATCGGCATCGCGAGCTTCACGGCCGAACGGCGCACGATCTCGGCGAGCTCCTCTGGCGAGTAGTAGTCGAGATGCTCGCGGATCACGAACCGGTCGCGGAGCGGCGCCGAGATCAACCCCGCCCGTGTCGTCGCCCCCACGAGCGTGAACGGCCGCAGCGGCATGTTGATCGTGCGCGCGGCCACGCCGTCGCCGAGGGTGATGTCGATCCGGAAGTCCTCCATCGCCGGGTAGAGAAACTCCTCCACGGCGATCGGCAGCCGATGGATCTCGTCGATGAACAGCACGGAGCCCTCGGAGGCATTGGTGAGATAGGGCAGCAGATCCTTGGGCGCCGCGAGCGCCGCGCCGCTGGCGATCTGGAGCGTCGTGCCGAGCTCCCGAGGAATGCAGGTGGCGAACGTCGTCTTGCCGAGCCCGGGCGGCCCGTCGAGCAGGATGTGGCCAAGCGTCTCGCCGCGCTTTCGTGCCGCGTCGATCGCGATCTCCAGCCGCTCGTAGACGGCCCGCTGGCCGACCATCTCGGCCATCCGCTGCGGCCTGAGCGCGCGGTCCTCCGGCGGCTGTTCCTCGGCGGCCTGCAGGCTGGGTTCGCGGAAACTCGTCATGCCTATCTCTCGGCCGCAGCGTACCCGATCCGCCGGAAAACGGTCACGACAGGTATCGCGGCAGTGCGTCGCGCCGGCTCGTGACTGCCCAGCCCCCCCTCGCCGGACGTTCGCGGTGGCCATCGTGGCCACCGCTCTCTGCATGTCCGCTTCGCTTCGCCATCCTCGCCTGCGCTCGCTCCCATAGCCCGGCGAGAGGGCATGGGCAGCCCCGAGCCTCGTCCTTTGCGGTCGAGCCCGAAGCTGGTGCTGACACGGGAGGTGGCTAGGCCTGCTCGCCGATGCTCGTTCAATCGACTTGATCGCCGCAGCCACTCAGCCCGCGCGGGGCTTGTGCAGCTGGCGGTAGATGGCTTCGAGCGCTTCCTGCACGTCCTTCGGCTTCTTCTTCTCCTGGCGCAGGGCGTCGACGAGCCGGCGGGCATCGGAGTCGGAATGCCCGAGCGACCGCAGCACCTCGAATGTCTCGGAAATCACGTCGCCGGCCGCAGCTTCGCCCGGCGCCTCGCGGGCCACGAGCAGGGCGAACTTCGGCATCCGGCGGCGGAGTTTCGCCACCATTCTTTCGGCCGTGGCGGCGCCGATGCCGGGGAGCGTGGAGAGCGCCTTCACGTCCTGCTCGTCGATCGCCGTCGCGATCTCGCCGACGGGCCGGATGATCGCCCGCAGCGCCTTCCGCACGCCGACGCCGTCCGCACGCCGACGCCGTCGACCTCGCAGATCAGCTCGAAGAACTCCCGCTCCACCTCCGTCAGAAACCCGACGATTCGCGGCACGAGATTGCCCCGCGTGGGATTGCCCTCGAGATACTCGAGTGTGTGGAGCGTGACCGGCTGCCCGAGCTTCTGCTGCAGGCTCCGCCGCACGAGATCCGTGACGAGCACCTCGTGGACGACGGGTCCGACCGCCAGTTCGATCGAGTTGCCGGTGGTGTCGACGCGTTCCACCGCGCCGGAGATTTTCGTGATCATCGCGGGCCTCTTTAGTGGCGGGCGCTCTGCACGCGCACGATCGTGGTGCCGAAGAACAGCGGCCGCAGGCGGAGGTGGTAGTCGGCAAGCGCCACGGCGAGCGCGTCGGCGGCGTCGGCCGGCTCGGGCCGCGTGGCGAGCGCGAGTTCCCGCTGCACCGCGGCCTGCATCTGCTCCTTGGCCGCGTGGCCGCTGCCCGTGAGCGTGCTCTTCACGCGGTTCGGCAGGTAATGGTGCACGGCGAGCCCTGCCTGCACGCCCGCCAGGCAGATCACGCCCCGAGCGTGGCCGAGGAGGATCGCCGCCTTGGGGAACTTCGCGTGCGAGAACACCTGCTCGATCGCCATCGCAGTCGGCTTGAACGCGGCGATCACCTCGCTCACGCCGGCATGGATCGTGTGCAGCCGCTCCTCGAGCGACTCCCCCTTCGATCGCACCGTGCCCGCCTCGACGAGCCTGACCCGTGGCCCGTCGCAGTCGACGACGCCGTAGCCGGTGACGTTGAGCCCCGGATCAAACCCGACGACGCGCCGCACACTGCTGGACGGACGTTCCATGCCCGAGAGCGTAGCGAAGCCAGCGAGGTTGCCCCAAGCCCAAAGTGTGACTGGCTACGAACTTTCATCCCGCAACCGTCAACGCCGGCTTCGGGCTCCCCATATCCCGTCGCCGGACGTTCACTGCGGCCACGACCAATCCGCCTGCGGCGGATCGGTGCCCGGCCTCCGTTCACTCGACTCCGGCTGCGCTGCGCCTGGCGGCTGTCGCGCCGTCGCCGCCGTCCCGGCGTCGGCTCCGGCTTACGGTCGCCGGGCAAAGCCCGGCTCCCACACGCTCTCCGTCAGGGCCGGAGGCCCGGGTGAACACCAGCCGACGGAGGTCGGCAAAGCGAACAGCGGCACGATGCCGGGTGTTCGCGTGAAGAAGGCTGCGCTTGCCTGCATACGCCTGCTTCAGGACACGGGGAGCCCGAAGCCTCCTCAACTGGAAAGGGGGAGGATCGGGGTTGTCCCCTACCATTGAGCCGGCGTGAGTCGGGCACCGATTCCCCGAAGGCGAATTGGTCGGCGGAGCCATGGATGGCGCAG
>RFPF01000136.1 GCA_009926295.1 Planctomycetia bacterium | reverse complement strand
GCGGCCAACGCCATCACGCGTGCGGTGGTCACCGCCTCCGCATGCTCCTGCTGGGCATCGTGCCGGCGGTGCTCGTCATCGCCACGCTGCTGGCCGTCAACTACCTGCGGATGCAGTCGCTGCTCTCGTCGTTCGGCGAGGAGCTGCTCCTCGACCGCGCCCGGATCATCGCCGGCGAGATCGACCGCGGCACGCTGGAGGCGGTGACCACCGCACGCGTGATGGCGTTGGCCGCGGAGGAGGGCTTCTTCGGCCGGCGGCCCGAGTCGCTCGCGTTCGCCCGGCGGGTGCTCGAGAGCTTTCCGCAGTATTACGGCGCCTACTTCGGCTACGAGCCGAACGCCGACGGCCGCGACGCCGATCCGGCCACGAGGCAGCTGCCGGCGGAGGCACTCGGTCCGGCGGGCCGCTTCATCCCGTATTGGTTTCGCAAGCCCGGCGCGTCGCAGGGGATCGCGCTCAAGCCGCTCGTGCTCATGGACGGGCTCTACTACGAGGGCTGTCGGGAACGGTTCCTCGATGCGTCGCAGCCCGACAAGGCGATGGTGACGGAGCCGTACGACTACGACGGCAGCCTGCAGGTGGAGGACACCTACCCGATCGTGCGCGACGGGCGGTTCCAGGGAGTGGCGGGCATCGACCGCGAGCTGGCGGGGCTCACCGCCATGCTCAAGTCCCAGAAGGAACGGCAGCGGCTCGGCGGCTGGAACGTAGAGATCTTCGTCGTGAGCCGCCTCGGCAACGTGGTCACGTCTACGCTGAAGACGGCCGAACTGGGCACCAAGCCGATCGCGGACACACCCTACGCCACGATCTTCGAGGGGTTCCGCCGCGCCGTGACGCTCGATGCCGTGATCCGCGAGGCCGACCCGCTCACCGGGGAGCAGAGCCTGTTTGCCGCGGCTCGCGCGCCCACCGGATCCTGGACGGTGGTCATGAAGATGCCCCGCGAGGACATCCTGCGGCGCATCCGGGTGCCGTTGGCGCTGAACGCCGCGATCGCGGGGGGCGGCGTGGCCGGCGTCCTCGGGCTGATCTGGTGGCTCATGAGCAACGTGACAAAGCGGATCGGACGGGCGGTGGAGGCGTCGCGACGGGTGGCGAAGGGGGACCTCTCGGGCACGATCGACGCACGCGGCGGCGACGAGACGGGCCAATTGCTCCGTGATATCGGCGCGATGACGGCGAGCCTGCGCGGCATCGTGTCGCAGGTGAAGCAATCGAGCATCGACCTCAACGCCACCGCGAGGCAGCTCTCGGCCGCGGGCCGGCAGCAGGAGAACGCGATCCACTCGCTCGGTGCGAGCACGAGCGAGGCGGCGGTGGCCAGCCGGCAGATCGCCGTCACGGGCCAGGAGCTGCTCGGCACGATGAACGAGGTGGCGGCGGTGGCGGCCGACACGGCCGACGTGGCCGGGGCGGGCAGGGAGAATCTCGCCGGCATCGGCGAGACGATGGCCCATCTCGAGCGGTCGACGGCGGAATTTTCGGACCGCCTGGCCGCGATCCGGCAGCGGGCCGAGGACATCAACATGGTGATCACCACGATCACGAAGGTGGCCGACCAGACGAACCTGCTCTCGATCAACGCCGCCATCGAGGCGGAGAAGGCGGGGGAATACGGCCAGGGCTTCATCGTGGTGGCCCGCGAGATCCGCCGGCTCGCCGACCAGACGGCCGTGGCCACGCTCGACATCGAGCGGCTCGTGGAGCAGATGCAGCAGGCCGTGTCGGCGGGGGTGGAGCAGATGGGGACGTTCGCGGGGGAGGTGAAGGAGGGCGTGGAGCGGGTGAACGCGATCAGCGCCCAGTTCTCCGACGTGATCGACAAGGTGCAGGGGCTCACGGGCCGCTTCGAACACGTGAACCAGGGAATGAAGGCCCAGGCTTCCGGGGCCGCCCAGATCACCGAGGCCCTCGTGACGCTCACCGACGGGTCGCGGACCGCCGCGGAGGCCCTCCGGGAGTTCAAGGCCGCCTCGCAGCACATGGTGCACAGCGTGGAGGGCCTCACGGAAACCGTGAGCCGCTTCAACGTCGACTAGCCGCCGGCAGGACGCTCGTCCGCCCCGAAACGCCTGGCAGTCTGGGCAAGCCTGGCCCACCCTGCCGATTCCGGCCGCTGTGCCGGAAATTCTCATGCTGCCGGTGGCGGTGAGTCGATCACCTCTGACGATCATGCCGGTTTTTCGGCGCGGGAACCGACCCGCCCGAGGCCCCGGCGACCGTCAGGGATGCGATGCGGATGCGCAGGAACGCTGCGAATCGTGCGGGAAAGAAACGGGCCACCGCCCGCCTGCGATTGTGCCGGCGTTCGGCTGCGGCCTTGCAGCGGGCCGCGCGTCGCGCGGCGACGCTCGCCCTCATGGCGGGATCGCTGCTCGCCCCTGTGCACACCGCGTTCGCCCAGCAGATGGGGCAGTCGGCCATGGCACAGCCCGGCGGGCTCGTGAACGGCGCCGTGCAACGGCTCCAAGGCGGTCCCGGCTGGATGTACTACGGCATCAATGCCGCCGACCGCGGTCTCGGCTACCTCGGCAGCTACATGACGGCCGGCGGCTTCATCCCGATGGCCGAGGACGACCTCGGAGGTCTCTGGTCGGCCGACCTCCGCGGTCACCTCTCGAACTACGGCGGCTTCTTCTCGAACGTGGGCGCCGTCCGCAAGCAGTTCATCGGCGGCACGCTCCTCGGCGTGGGTGTGTACTGGGACTACGACGGCGACCAGAACCAATACTCCACCGTGCCGATCCTTGGCACGCCGTACTCGTTCGCCGGCGGCCAGAGCTACAACCAGGTGGGCGTCTCGGGCGAGTGGCTCACCGACTTCGGCAACCTGCGGAGCAACGGCTACATCCCCGTCGGCACAACGGCGCAGCTCACCGGCCCGTTCGTGGGCAACGTGGTGCTCTGCGAGAACGGCATCAACGCAGCCCTCGGCGGGGCCGACCTCGAGGTGGGCGCCTACGTGCCCGGCCTCTCCGACTGGGCCGGAATGATCAGCGTGGGCGGCTACGCCTACGGCAACACGCGCTACTCGTTCCCCAGCGGCGCCGCCGCCGTGCCCTGGTTCGGCGGCGTCTACACCACCCGCCTCGATCTCACGCTCGTCAGGAACTGGGACTTCTCGCTTCAGTACAACAACGACAGCTACTTCGACTCGACCGGCTTCGCGCGGCTCACCTACCGGATGGGAGGCAGCCGCCGCCGCAACGTGCCGGACCAGATGGAGCAGCCGATGATGCGCAACGAGCACATCGTGCGAGCCCATCAGGCCCCGGTGACGGCCATCAATCCCGAAACCGGCACCCCCTGGCGGGTGCTCCACGTCGACAACACGGTGACGGCACCGGGCACCGGCACGGCCGAAGCTCCCTTCGCGACGCTCACGCAGGCCCGGACCGCGGCGACCAACCCCTACGACATCGTCTACGTGCACGCCGGCAACAGCGCCACGATGCCCTACATCACGGACCCCGGCGGCTACTCGTTCCAGGCGGCGAACCAGATCCTCATCGGCCAGGGCAGCACATATCTGCTGCCCACGGTGTCGTGCGGCCCCGAGGCGCTCTTCGCCACGGCCGGCAGCACGCCCTATCCCATCATCACCAACCCGATCGGCCCGGCGGTTCTCGCCGACCAGCCGGGCGTGGTCGTCAGCCACATCCAGATCACCGGTTCGCCCATCGGCATCACCGACGGTGGCGGCGTGTTGGCTCCGGGCGTGGTGACGGTCTCCGACGTGATCGTGGCCGGCGGTGCCGGATTCCCGCAGCGCGGCGTGGAGATCTCCAATTCGACCGGCACCTTCAACTTCGACCGACTGCAGCTCCAGAACCTCAGCGATAGCGGCTTCGTGATGGCGGCCACGGGCGGCCGTGCCACCGTCACGAACTCGACGTTCACGAACATCGTCGGGAACGCCGTGAACGTGTCGGGCTCCGCGGCCAACGTCGGCATCTCCACCACGTCGATCGCGGGCACGGTCGGCACGGCCGTCCGCGCGTCGGGCCCCGCCTCCCTCATCACGCTCACGAGCTCGACGATCTCGAACACGACCGGCAACGCGATCGTTGCCGCGGGCACGGGGGCGACGGTGAACACGACCGACGTCGTCGTCACGGGCACCACGACCGGCTCGGCACTCGTCGCCTCGGGAAGCGGAGCGACGCTCTTCGCGACCCGGGGCGTGGTGACCACGACCGGCAGCGACTCGGCCGTGGTGTCGGGGACGGCCGCCACGATCAGCCTCGCGGCCACGACGCTCCGCGGCTCCAGCGTCAACGGCGCCACCGTCTCCGGGAACCGGGCCCGATTCTTCATGACCGGAACGTCGGCGATCGAGAACGCGGCCGTCGACGGGGTCCGCGTGACGGGGATCGACAACACCGTGCTCGTCCAGGATTCGTTGATCGGCAACTCCGGCAACAACGGCGTGACGGTCCAGCCGGGCGGCGGGTCGACGAGTACGCAGGTCACCCTCCTGCGGTCGCAGGTGACGCAGTCGGGGGCCTACGCCGTGTCCGCGCTCGGGCTCAACGGGGCGAACGAGGTGCTGCAGATCTACGGGTCACGGATCTCGGCGGCGGGCATCGGCGTCACCGCCGTCGGCAGCAACCTCGACATCGGCCGCGATCCACAGACGGTCAACGGCACGGCGACGAGCATCCTCAGCACGGGTGCCTACGGCGTGAGCACGTCCGGAAATTCACGGGTGCGGGTGGCCGACACGACGATCAGCGGCGTGGGCGTGGGCATCATCGCCGACAACGGCACGGCGGCCGCGGGCAACGCGGGCAGCACCGTCAACCTCACCGCCACCAACAACACCATCTCATCGGGCACCACGGGCATCCGCATCGTTGCCTCCGGCACGACGACGACGTTCTCCCCGCCGAGCCGCGTCGACGCCTATCTGGCCACGAATCGCATCACGCTCACGAGTGGAACCACCGGCGGGGGGATCACGCTCGTCACGCAGAATACCGGCACGGGCACGATCCGCATCGTCGGCGCCAACAACGCCACACAGCTCGGCGCGATCAATTTCAACACCACGGTCGTCGAGCAGCCGACCGGGCTCGTCCTGTACGTGCCGGGCACCCCGCCGCCGCCGCTCCTGCCTCCGCAGCCGGTGCCGCTTGTGCCCGTGGTGCCCACACCCCCGTGAACCGCCGCCGGCGTGAGTTTCGGCTGATCGACATCCACCGTCCACCGCTCGACCGACCATGCGACTTTCCCCGCCACTCCCGAGCCTGATCCTCGCGATCGCCATCGCGTGCTCCGGCGTCGTCGCGCACGCCCAGATGGGCCAGGCACCGATGGCCCCGGCCGGCGGCCTCATCGGCAGCGCCGTGCAGGGCTTTCAGAACCTCGATGCGAACGGCCCCGGCATCTTCTATTACGGAGTCAACGCCGCCGACCGCGGCCTCGGCTACAACGGCAGCTACATGACGCTCGGCGGCTTCGTGCCCTACGGCGAGGACGACCTCGGCGGGCTCTGGGCCGCCGACCTGCGCGGCCATCTCTCGGTCTACGGCGGGTTCTTCTCCAACACCGGCATCGTCCGCAAGCAGTTCCTCGGCGGCACGCTCCTCGGCGTCGGCGTGTACTGGGACTACGACGGCGACTTGAACCAGTACCCGACCGGCGGCGCCCCCGGCACGTCGCAGTACGGCCAGTTCGGCCACGCCTACAACCAGGTCGGCGTCTCCGGCGAGTGGCTCACCGACTTCGGCAACCTGCGAAGCAACGGCTACATCCCCGTGGGCACGACGGCCTACACGGTGGGCGCACCAGGCAATCCGTTCGTCGGCAACTCCATCCTCTGCCTGCCCGGGCTCGACGCGGCCCTTTCCGGGGCTGACCTCGAGGTGGGCGCCTACATACCCGGCCTGTCCGACTGGGCCGGCATGATCAGCGTGGGCGGATACGCCCTCGGCAACTCACGGTACGACTGGATCGGGTCCACGGGCGCGCGGCAGAACGTCGTGCCCTGGTTCGGCGGCGTCTACACCCGGCTCGACATGACGTTCGTCAAGAACTGGGACTTCTCCCTCCAGGCCAACAACGACAGCTACTTCGACTGGACCGGGTTCGCCCGGCTCACCTACCGGATGGGCGGCAGCCGGCGCCGCAACGTGCCCGACCAGGTCGAGCAGCCGATGATGCGCAACGAGCACATCGTGCGCGCCCACCAGACGCCCGCCGTGGCCATCAACCCCGTGACGGGCGCCGCCTGGAGGGTGATCCACGTCGACAGCGCCGCCGCCCCGCGTGGCAACGGCACGGCGGAGGCGCCGGTGCAGACGTTGAGCTCCGCCACGCCCGGTGCGCCGGGGGCCATGCAGCTCGCCACGAATCCCTACGACATCGTGTTCGTCCACACCGGCAACAGCGCCACCACGCCCTATCAGTCGGCGTGGCAATTCCAGGCTGACAACCAGATCCTCGTCGGCCAGGGCTCGACGCTCGCGCTCAACACCGTCAATTGCGGGGCGGAGCAGTTCTTCAAGATCGGCCCCACCACGGCCTACCCCGCGCTCGCCAGCACCGGCAACGCGATCACGCTCCGCAACGGCGCGATCGTCGACCACTTCTCGATCACGAGCGCCCCGGTCGGCATCCTCGCCGATGCCTCGCTCACGGCCGGGGCGAACGTCAACGACGTGCGGATCACGACCGCCGCCGGACAGGTGGGAGTCTCGGTCGCCGCGGTGCCGTCCGGACAGGTCAACTTCTACAACATGAACATCACGAACGCCGGACGGGGACTGTGGGTGAACGGTGGCGCGCCCGACGTGAAGTTCCAGGGCAGGATCGCCACCACCTCGTCGAGCGATGAGAGCGTGCTGGTGCAGAACATGTCCGGCGGGTCGGTCAACGTGAACACGACGACCGACACGCTCGTCACGCCCGTCGCCCAGAACCAGACGCTCGTATCGACCGCGCCGCTGGCCATCACCGACACCGCATCGGCCGCGCCAGCCGCGATCCAGGTCGCGGGCAACACGGGGGCCACGGTGAACATCGGGCAGGCGACGATCACGCGGCCCACGCAGCGGGGCGTGCTCGTCCAGGGCAACACCGCCACGCAGACGACGTTCCGGAATCTCCAGGTTACCCAGGCCACGAACGAGGCCTTCGCGAGCCTGTCGAACGATGCGGCATCGTCGCTCACGATCGACGGCAAGAGCTCGCTCGAGTCGCTGTCGACGACGGCCCCGGCGTTCTCGAGCAACGAGGCGGCCACGCTCGACGTCACGCTGTTCTCCGTGAAGTCGGCCGTCACGGCGGCACCCCCCACGGCCGTGCTGCTGCAGGGCGGTTCGACCGGTGCGTTCACGATCACGAACGAATTCCTCGTGAATGGTGCCGCCGGCACGGCCGCGAACGTCGATCAGACGGGCTCGCCGGCCGTGACCGTCACGCTGCCCTAGCCGGCCGCCCGGCCGCCGGCAGGCCCCGGCAAATTGAACCGTCGGCGGGCTGGGTGCCCAAAAATTGCCGATTGCGCAGTCGATGAGTATCCTCCAGGGGTCGGGGAACCAGTCCGTTCCCGCCTCCAGAGGAGACCGCGCCGATGGTTCGCCCCCTCCTGCCCCGCCTCTGCCCGCTCGGGCTCGAATCCCTCGAGCGCCGCGACTGTCCGGCGGTCGTCGCCGTCATCGGCGGGGGCACGATCGCCGAAGGAGGTGAATCGACCGTGCTGACCGTGCGGCTCTCGGCCCCGGAGGCGAGGCCTGTGCAGGTGGGCTACATCGTGTCGGGCGACGGTTCGACACCGGCGACGACTTCCGGCGACTACAGGCTTTCGATCGGCACCCGGATGCTTGCTGCGCCGTCCGGCACGA
>RFPF01000135.1 GCA_009926295.1 Planctomycetia bacterium | reverse complement strand
TAGTCAAACAGCCTGCCGCCGCGACGAGTCGCCGAGCAGACCATGATCGGCGCCTGCGACGAGAGGGCGAACACGCCGATCGCCTTGTGCACGCTCGCCGGCCGTCCGAAGAAATCGACCCAGCACCCGCGCGGGCCCGCAGCCTGGTCGCCGAGCAGCCCGAGGGCGCCGTTCTCCTCCAGCACGACGGCGACGTCCGGAGCGCTGCCCTTCTTGGGCAGGATCCGCTGGCCGCGCGATTCTCGGAAAGCCGTCACGAAGTCGTCGAGCAGCGGGTTGTCGAGTTCCCGGGCCACCGAATAGATGCGAAGGCCGAACACGCCGAAAAGGTATGCGGCGAGTTCGAAGTTGCCGAAGTGCCCGGAGAGGATCACCTTCGGCCGGTCGAGCCAGAGCGTGCGCACCATCTCTTCCATCCCGTGGATCCGGAGGTGCTTCCGCCACGTCGTCTTGCGGATCACGCGCGGCGCATGGGCGATCTCGATCACCATCAGGAGCAGATGCTCCCACATCCCTCGGGCCACGTCGCGGCACTGCGCAGCCGACCACTCGGGAAACGCGATCTGCAGGTTCTCGCGCACGACCCGGCGCCGGATCTTCACGCGATTGGCGAGGAAGTCGCTCCAGCGTCGGGCGAACCGCTCGCAGGTCGGCCGCGGCAGCGACTGGACGACGCAGATCGCGACGCGCACGGCCGCATACGCAAGCGCGTCGGTGATCCGGGTGGCGAGCGGTCGGGAGGAGCGGGCGTGAGCATCCATGCTGGGGCGGAATTGTGCCGAAGCCCGGCCCCCGCTGCCAGAGCGATTTCCCCCGCATGACAGGCTTCAGCCTGTCATGCCGCAGCGTGACGCACCGGCTCGGGGGTGCCCATGGCCTCGAGCCGGGCTAGGGGAGCGAGCGCAGCCAGGATGGCGAAGCGAAGCGGACATGCAGAGAGCCAAGGCCGGGAGGGCCGAGGCGAACGTCCGGCGAGAGGGGCTGGGCAGTCACGAGCCGGCGCGCAACACGTGAGGCAGACAGGCGGGACGCCTGTCCTACGGTGCCGGCTGCAAGAGCACCAGCACCACGCTCACGGCGTTGAAGAGGGCGTGGGCGAGGATGGCCGGCACGATCGAGCCGGTCTGCCGCACCAGCAGGCCGAGCACGGCGCCGAGCCCCACGAGCGGCACCCATGCGAGGCCCTGCCCGAGGTGCGCGACCGCAAACAGGATCGCTGCGCCGGCGATCGCGAGCCCCGCGGCCGGCCCTGGCCCCAGGAAGCCGCCGAGTCGCTTTTCGAGCCATCCCTGGAGAATGCGGCGGAAGAAAAACTCCTCGGCGATCGGCGCCACGACGCATGCGGCGAGCGACACGAGCCCCACTGACGCGGCATCGCGATGCTCGGTGAGAAAATCGACGATCGGATGCCGATAGGGCACGATCCGATCGAGCACGGCGGCGAGGCCCAGCAACGGCGCGAGCACGAGGGCCACCGTGGCGATCGCCTGCCGCAGCGCCGCCGTCCAGTCGGAAACCTCGAAGCCGAGTTCCCGCCACGACGCACCCCGGCGCCGCAGATGCACAGCGGCCAGGGTGGCCGCCCCCGCCATCGCGAGCATGCCCGATACGAGCTCCTGCCGCACCGGCATCGGTCGCGGCCCGCTCGCGGCTGCGAGCGACTGGAGAACGATCGCGCCGACCACGACCCAAGCGACATCGAGGCCATCCCAGCCGACGGGCGCGTCGTCGGCCTGCCGGACGAGACGCCCCCCGCGACGCAGTCGGCCGATCAGAACCGTCGCGATCCAGGCGCTCGCCAGCATCGCGAGGGCCGCGATGCCGATGCCGATCCAGGGCAGCGTGAGGATGTCGGCCACCGCGCTGTCGCCCGCATGACCCTGCACGACTCACCCCCGGGGGCCGGCCGCCATGAAGGCCGCCTTCACGAGGTATTCGATTCCCGACCAGGCCGTCGTCGCGACGGCGGCCCAAGCCGCCACCGATGCCGCGGCCGGGAGGCCCGCGTCGCCGAGCGCGACGCCGGGCCACTGCCGCGCGGCCAGTTCGAGCGCCACGGCCGCGCACTGCAGCACCATCTTCAGTTTGCCGGAGAGGCCCGCGGAAAAGTCATGCCCGGTCCGCTCCATCTCGGCCCGCACGGCCGTCACGACGAGCTCCCGCACAACGACCACGACCGCCATCCAGGGCAGAATCGCCGACGCTCCGCCGCGGGCCGCGAGCAGGGCCCATGCCCCACAGACGAGCACCTTGTCGACGAGCGGATCGAAGATCCGCCCCAGGCGGCTGACCTGGCCGAACCGCCGGGCCCACCAGCCGTCGACCCAGTCGGTGAGCGCGGCGACGAGAAACAGCCCGAGGGCCCAGCCCCACGCCGCCCGCTCGATCGCCACGAAGCACGCGAACGAGATCAGGAGCCGGGCCGCGGACAATACGTTCGGCACCGTCCACACGCGGTCGAGGTCGGCCCCGCCGGTCATTCAGCCACCACTCCGGCAAGGTCGTAGCCGCTCGACGCCACGATCTCCACCGGCAGGATCTTTCCCGTGAGCGGCCGCTTGGCCGACGTGCCGGGCGCCGTCACGTACACGACGCAGTCGATATCGGGGGCGTCGGCCTGCGTGCGGCCGATCCACACGTCCTCCCGCTCGTCGCTCTGCCGGTCGATGATCACGTCGAGCGTGCGGCCGATCTGCCCGCGGGCATGCGCGTGGGCGATCGGCTGCTGGACGCGCATCAGCTCGTCGCGCCGCGCCACCTTCTCCGCCTCGGGCAGGTGGCCGTCGAGCTTCGCGGCGGGCGTGTCGGGCTCGAGCGAATAGGTAAACACGCCGGCCCGCTCAAACTTCCACGTCCGCACGAAGTCGAGCATCTCCTCGAACTGCTCCCGCGTCTCTCCGGGAAAGCCCGTGATAAACGTCGTCCGCAGCACGAGGCCCGGAATCCGCTCCCGCAGTTTCCCGAGCAGTTCCTCCGTGGGCCCGCGGGCCACGCGCCGCTGCATGCGCTTGAGCACGGGATCGCTCGCATGCTGGAGGGGCATGTCGAGGTACGGCACGATCTTCTTGCTCGCGGCGATCGCATCGACGAGCCGGTCGCCGAAGTACATCGGATAGAGGTACATGAGCCGAATCCACTCGAGCCCCTCGATCCGCTCGAGCTCTGCGAGCAATTCGACGAGCCGCGGCTCGCCGTAGAGGTCCATTCCGTAATACGTCGTGTCTTGGGCGACGATCACAAGCTCCTTCGTGCCGTCGGCGGCGAGTTCGCGGGCCTCGCGCACGACCTCCTCGATCGGCTTCGTGGCGTGCTTGCCGCGCATCTTCGGGATCGCGCAAAACGTGCACGTGCGGTCGCAGCCCTCCGAGATCTTGAGGTAGGCCATGTGCCGCGGCGTGACCCGCATCCGCCCCGAGTCGTCGAGGGCCCGGGCGGGAGCCGGCCGAAACACGCTCTGCTGCTCGCCGAGCCGCCCCACGAGCCGCTCCGCCGTGCGGGCCACCTCGTCGCGTGAGAACACACCGATCACGGCATCGATCCCCGGCAGTTCGTCGAACAGTTTTTCCTTCTGCCGCTCGGCAAGGCAGCCGGCCACGATCACGCCCCGCGTCTTACCCGCCCGCTTGAGGTCGAGCATCTCGGTGACGGCCGCATACGACTCGGCCCGCGAGGCATCGATGAAGGCGCAGGTGTTCACCACCACGAGGTCGGAGCCCTCTGGCTCACCCACGAGCTGCCAGCCGTCGTCGCGCAGCAGGCCGAGCATCCGCTCGGTGTCGACGAGGTTCTTGGGGCAGCCGAGGCTGACCACCGAAAACGTGCCGCGGCAGGTGGCCGGGTCGGCCGGCTGCACGGCGGGCATCACGCTCGCGCCGGCCCCGCAGGAGGCCGTCGCCGCAGGATCGACGATCTGGAGCTCGCGCATGTCAGGCTCGCGCGGCGATCAGCCGGTCAAGCTCCTCGCGGAGCTTCGGCAGGATCGCGTCGTAGGGAAAGGCCCCGAGCTCGGCGCTCTTGCGCTTCGAGCTCGGCGCTCTTGCGCTTCAGGTTTACGTGCGTCGGGCCGCACCACAGCCCGAGGTCGGCGTCGTCGGTCTCGCCCGGGCCGTTCACGCGGCAGCCCATCACGGCGATCGTGATCGCGTGCTCCCTGGCATAGGCCGTCATCTCTTTCACCTGCTTGGCCAATTCGATGAAGGCCTCGTTTTCCACGCGCGAGCAGCTCGGGCAGGAGATGATGTTGAGCGAGGCGAGGCCGTAGTCGACCACGCTCCGCACGCGGCCGGCGGCGATGTCGGCGAGGATCGCCTCGGCGGCGGCGATCTCCTGGGCCTTCTCGGAGTTGGGCACCGTCAGCGACACCCGCACCGTGTCGCCGATGCCTCGCGAGATCAATTGCTCGAAGGCGATCCGCGTCTTGATGATCCCGTCGGGGGGCATCCCGGCCTCGGTGACGCCAAGATGCAGCGGCACATCGGGCCGGGCCTCAGCGAACCGCTTGTTGACGTCGATCACCTTCCGGGGATCGGAGTCCTTGAGCGAAACCACATACCGCACAAAACCGATCGAGTCGAGCAGTTCGCAGTGTTCGAGGGCGCTTGCGAGCATCGGCCCGATCGAGTCGTCTTCGGCGAACTGCCCCTTCTTCGCCGGATCGACGCTGCCGCAGTTCACGCCCACGCGCAGGGCGCAGTCGTTGGCGGCGGCCACGTCGGCGATGAACCTGACCTTTTCCTGCCAGGGCTTCGTCGGCTCGTGGTGGTAGAGGTGGCCGGGATTGTAGCGGAGCTTGTCGACGTGCGGCGCCACGTCGAGGGCGAGCCGATAGTTCTCCTGGAGGTCGATCACCAGGTTGGCCGTGGTGCCCGCCCGGATCGCGGGCAGCGCGGCTGCGTCCTTCTTGGAATCGACGGCGATCCGCACGACTCCGGCCCCGGCATTGCGCAGATCCTCCACCTGGGAGAGCGTGGCCTCCACGTCCTGCGTGTGGGTGGCCGTCATGCTCTGGGTGGCGATCGGGTGGCCGGCCCCGATCGTGATCGAGCCGATCTTCACCGCCCGCGTCGGATTTCGCTTGATCTCGACCAAACCTCACGCCTCCGCTGACACTTGTCCTTCCCAAACGATAGCAGACTGCCGCCCGCCGGCGGAGTGCCCATGCGCTACGACCCCATCCTCCATATCGTCCTCCACGAGCCGGAAATCCCGCCCAACGCCGGCAACGTGGGCCGGACGTGCGTGGCGATCGGGGCCAAGATGTGGCTCGTGCGGCCACTCGGCTTCCAACTCGACGACTACCACCTCCGCCGGGCCGGCCTCGACTACTGGGACGAGCTCGAATGGGAGGTGGCCGATTCGTGGGACGACCTCGTGGCCCGGCTGGCCCGCCAGGGAGCGGAGCCGAATTGGTTTCTCGAAGTGGGTGGCTCGCGGCGATACACCGACGTGCGCTACCGGCGCGGCGACGTGCTCGTGTTCGGACGCGAATCGGCGGGGCTGCCGCCCGAACTGCTCGCCGCCCATCCCGAGAGGCATCTCGCCATCCCGGCGCGGCCACAGGTGCGGAGCCTCAACGTCGCCAACTGCGCAGCCTTGGTCGCCTACGAGGCCGTGCGCCAATGGGGCGGGATCGACACCTGAGCAAAGCCGTTCACGTTTCTATCTCGTAGCCCTTGCGGTAGGGCCGCGCGAGCATCGCGTTGGCCTGCTCGTCGCCCACGATCTGCTCGACGGCATCGTCCCACTTCAGCGACCGTCCAAGCCGCGCACTGATCCCGGCCAAGTGGCAGATGTTGAGCATCTTCATGTGCGAGTGAACGTCGGAGATCGGCTCCTTCCCGTTCTTGGCGCACCACAGGAAGTTGGCCCAGTGTCCCTTGCGCTCGTTGTCCTGCATCGGCAGGTTCTTGTAGACCTTCGCGATCGCATCGTCCGGCAGTGGATCGTCCTTGAGGGCTTCGACGGGCTCGCCGGCCAGTTTGCCGCGGCTCACGAAGATCCGCCCCTTCTCCCCCTCGATGAGCACGCCGTTGTCGGTGTCGTGGCGGATCACCATCTGCGTGCCGCCCGGGAAGTCGACCGTGTAGAGAAACTCCGTGGCGGTGTTGTAGCGGTCGCGCTCCACCGGCATTCCGTCCTTGAATGACACCGGGTGCTTCGCGGTGCCGCCGATCGCGGTGGGCCCGGCCGTCTGGCCGTTGAGGAGCAGCGCCCACGTGGCGATGTCGACATGGTGTGCCCCCCAGTCGGTGAGCTTGCCGCCGGAGTATTCATACCACCAGCGGAACTCGTAGTGGCAGTTCGTGGTCGGCCGCGGCAGCTTCTCCTTGCCGTCCTTGTCTTTGGTGGCGGGCAGCTGGATGAACCGGTAGTCGGCGACCGGAACCGGCCCCTGCCAGCGATCCCAATCGAGGGATTTCGGCACGGCCACCACGGGGATGGACGGACTTGCCGGCGCCGCGCCGATCGCCGCCTGCACGTGCTTGATCCGGCCGAGCCTGCCCTCGGCCACGAGCGCCATCGCCTTCACGAACAGGTCGAACGTGCTCCGCTGCTGCGTGCCCACCTGCACGACCCGGCCGGTCTGCTTCTGGACCTTCCGGATCAGCTTGCCCTCGTCGATCGTGAGCGTGAGCGGCTTCTCGCAGTAGACATCTTTCCCGGCGAGCATCGCCTCGACGACCGTCTTCGTGTGCCAGTGATCGGGCGTGGCGACGTGGACCACGTCCACGTCCTTCCGCTCGAGCACGCGCCGGTAATCGTCGAACACGGCCGCCCTCCCACCGGCATGCTTGGCGTTGAAGCCGGAGGCCCGGTCGGCGTCGACGTCGGCGATCGCCACGATGTCGATCCAGTCCTTCGCCGCGCCGATGTTCGCGTTGGCGATGTCGCCGGAGCCGATCAGGCCGAGCGCTATGCGATCGTTCTTCGCTTTCGTCTCGTCGGCGAGCGTCCGCCCGGCCCACATGAAATACGGCACCGCCGCCCCGGCGGCACAGGTCGAGAGAAATCCGCGTCGCGACGCTTTCATGGATGATCTCCTGCAGGTGGTATCGGCACAGTATGGCCGCCCGCCTTCGCTTCCGGCTACTGCTCCCGATACAGCGGCAGATGGCGGTAGTAGACCTCGAGCATGCACGCACAGAGGCTGGTCACGAACAGCCTGCCGCCGACGTGCCCCCACTTGTCGTTGGCGGGATCCCAGCTTCCCTTCTCCCGGCTGCCGGTCAACTGGGCCGGCACGAGCCGCTCCTGCATCCAGCGATTCCACGTGTCCCATGCGGCCCCGCCGAGATGGTGGCAGACCTGTGTCTGGTAGTACCACGCGTAGGCATTCTTGAATTCGTAGTCGAGGTCGAGCGGAGCCTCGCGGAGCAGCAGTTCGACGCCGGAGGCGAGTCGCGGGTCGTCGCGTCGCCAGCCGAGATACTGCCGGCAGAGCAGCGCCTCGGCGGTGAGCGCCGGGCGAAAGCCGAAGACCTTCTGGAGCGGATTGATCCGGTAGCCGTAGCCCCTGATGTCCGACACGAACACGTCGTCGAGAAAGCCCCGGAGCCGATCGTAGGTTGCAGCGGGCACGGAGAGCCCCGCCATCTCGCCGCTCTTGAGCGCCATCAGATACCAGCCCGTCACCGACATGTCGCCCCGGTTCTCGATGCCGGGGCGGGGAGGATGGTAGCGCCACCCGCCGTCGGGCATCTGGGCCGCGATGGCATACTCGAGCGCCCGTCGGGCGGGCTCCTCGAACCGCATGTCCTTCGTCATGCCGTACGCTTCGCAGAGGGCGATCGTGATCTGGCCATGGGCATACATCTGGTGCTGCTCCAGGGTCGGGCCGGTGTCGAACGTGCCGTCGGCCTGCTGCGCCTTGAGGAGCGTCTTCCAGGCCTTCGCCACGACATCGCGATGCTCGCCCTGATCGGGCGTCGCGCCCGCGCCCTGGAGCGCGAGC
>RFPF01000134.1 GCA_009926295.1 Planctomycetia bacterium | reverse complement strand
CTGGCGCATCGAATACACTTTTTGGAACCGTTGCAACGCGCCCGATCACGAGCACCGATATCGCTTCGTTAGGCAACGACTCTATCCTGACCCTTCAAGTCGGCAGCTCAATTCCAGGCGAGGCTCTTGCTAACGGACTGCTTGGCGGTGCCCTTCCACAAGGCAGTTATCAACTTAAAGCCAGGCTGACATCGCCATCGGGCGAGGCGGCCAATGCGAAGGTGAGGGTGGAGTGATCATCGCCGATGGAACGCCACCGAGTGCCGTCCCATGCCGCGACGCCGATGGTGACGACGTCGTTCGGATCGATGAAGTAGAAGCCGCCGCCGGCGATGAGGGTGCCATCCCGGTGCACGGCGAGGGCGAGAGGGCTTTCGGCGAGTTCGTCGCCGCCAAGGGGGGTCCATCGCGTTCCGTCCCATCGACCGACCTTGGCATTGACGCCCCGGCGAAACCTCGCCTATTCCCCACTTTCCCCGGGCGGGACGGCGAAAACGCTCCGCCGCGGCCGATTTCCCCGGTGCCCACAAATGACTGTAGCGGATGGGATGGTCGTGACGATCTGCTCCCCGGCGACGGCAGGCGACGCGGTTTCGACCGCGCGGTGCCGCGACGCCGTCCGCGCCCTGGAGATTCGCCCATCATGATCCGCCCCAACACATCGCTCCCGCCCGCAAACGCCACGGCGAAGCACTCCAACGCCGCGGACGACCGCCCAGATTCCGGCGGCTTCCTTCCCTCCGTCGGCCTGCTCGCGCTCGACAGGCAGTATGCGACCCTGCGGGAGGAGATCCGGGCCGCGATCGACCGCGTCTGCGACACCGGGCGATTCGTGCTCGGACCCGACGTCAACGACCTCGAGGCCGAGCTGGCCCGGGCCCTCGGCGTCCCGCACGCCATCACCTGCGCGTCCGGCAGCGACGCCCTCCTGCTCGCGCTCATGGCGCTCGATATCGAACCGGGTGACGAGGTCATCCTGCCGAGCTACACGTTCTTCGCCACCGCCAGCGCCGTCACGCGGCTCGGGGCGATCCCGATATTCGCCGACATCGATCCGACGACCTACCTCGTCGACCCATCCGACGTGCAGCGGAAGATCGGAAAGCGCACGCGGGCCATCATCCCCGTACACCTTTTCGGTCGCACGGCCGACATGGACGCCCTGCTCCCGATCGCCAGGGACTCGGGCCTGCCCGTGGTCGAGGACGCGGCCCAGTCGATCCTCTCGACGTGGCACGGCCGCTGCTCGGGCGGGCTCGGTGACGTCGGCTGCTTCAGCTTCTACCCCACGAAGAACCTCGGGGGCGCCGGCGACGGCGGTTTCCTGACCACCACCCGCGACGACATCGCCGCCCGCCTGAAGCTGCTGCGGGTCCACGGCATGGAGCCGCGGTACTACCACCAGGTCGTCGGCATCAACAGCCGCCTCGACTCGATCCAGGCGGCCGTGCTTCGAGTGAAACTCCCCCACCTTGATGCGTGGACGACGGCCCGGCAGGCGAATGCCGCCCGCTACATGGAGCTGTTCTCGCAGTACGACCTCGAGGGCCGCGTCACCGTCCCGACCGACGAGCCGCGTGGCCGCCACGTCTGGAACCAGTTCGTGATCCGGGTCGCCGGCGGGCAGCGTGACGCCCTGCGCGCGCACCTTACCGCATGCAAGGTGGGCACCGAGATCTACTATCCCGTTCCGCTCCACCTGCAGAAGTGCTTCGCCCACCTCGGCTGGGCCAAGGGCGATCTGCCGCTCACCGAACAGGCCGCCGACGAGACGCTCGCCCTGCCGATCTTTCCGGAGCTCGAGCCGGCCGAGCAGCGGACCGTCGTGGGCCGCATCGCCGAGTTCTTTCAGGCCCCACAGACGCACGCCCCGGCCGATTCAACGCCGCAGTCGTCGGCTTTGCCGCCCGAGGGCCCGCATTTCCTCCGCCGCATGAAGGCCGTCGGCCGCGCCGACGACGTGCGCTGTTAGCCTCGCCGCGCCGCCGAAGGTAGGATGCCCGCTTTGCGAGGCAACCCTCCAGGCAGGCGTTCCATGGCGACGAAGACGAAGCGGGATACCGGGGCGGCGAGGAGGAAGCTCCCCCCCATCGACGACAAGACCCTCCGGCTGATCGTCGATCTCGCCGACGAGGTGGCCGCCGCCGCCGAGAAGCGGCGGGATCCCCACCTCGACATCCCCACCCGCAGCCTCTCGAACGTCCGCTTCAACAAGTCGCGGAAGATCATCGAGATGGGCGGGCAGACCAACCGGCGCCAGCTGTTCAACCTCTCGCAGGCCAAGAGCTACATGCAGACGCTCCTGGTGGCGACGGGCTGCAAGCAGCTGATCGACCAGCAGAAGACCACGAGCATCCGCGGTCTCTACTACCTGCTCAAGCACACCATCGAGGGCACCCGCGAGGAGACCTTCGCGACCCAGGAGGAGTGCGACCCGATCATCGAGGACCTCGAGGTCACGCTCGAGAGCCTCCGTGAGGAACTCCACGTCTACGCCAGCAACCGCGGCGGCATGGTGGGGCCGATCACGCTCGTCGACTCCGGTGACGAGATCGACTGCTCCAGGATGGGCTCTGGCGGCTACTCGATCCCGTCGATCGTCGAGGCCGACATCGTGAAGTTCAAGTCGTGTGACGCCAAGTTCATCCTCCATGTCGAGAAGGACACCGTCTGGCGCCGCTTCAACGAGGACAAGTTCTGGCGGAAGCACCAGTGCCTGCTCACGCATGGCGGCGGCCAGCCTCCCCGCGGCGTCCGCCGGATGCTCTACCGGCTCCACCACGAATTGAAACTTCCCGTCTACTGCCTGCTCGACAACGATCCCTGGGGGTACTACATCTACTCTGTGCTCAAGCAGGGCTCGATCAACCTGGCGTACGAGTCGAAGCGGATGGCGATCCCGGAGGCCCGGTTCCTCGGCATCCGTTCCCGCGACTACCAGCGGTGCAAGCTCTCCCCGAGCGTGCAGATCGCCCTCAACGACACCGACATCAAGCGGGCCAAGCAGATCGCGGCCTACCCGTGGTTCGCGGGCAAGAAGGCCTGGCAGAAGGAGATCGAGACGATGCTCGCCAACGGCTTCAAGCTCGAGGTCGAGTCGCTGATCTCGAAGGACATCAGCTACGTGACCGACACCTACACACCCGAGAGGCTCGAGGAGAAGGACTGGCTCGACTGAATACACGGGACGGCTCGGCATCCTGCCGACCGTCCCTTGGCGGGCATCCGCCCGCTGGTACTCACCCGGCCCTCCGGGCCTGACGCGGGTTCACAATACCACGCGCTTCAACACGCTGCCGGGCTGGAGGCCCGGCTCTCGAGAGCGACCGGAGAGTCGCCAAGCAAAGCGAGGCAGGATGCCGAGGCTTTGCGTGAACACGGCTTGGCATCCTGCCAAAATTCCCTTGGCGGGCATCCGCCCGCTGGTGATGACCCGGCCCGACCAATCCGCCTCCGGCGGATCGGTGCCCGGCCTGGCGCCGTGGGACAGGCTTCAGCCTGTCATGCCCCACTTGCCATTGATGGAGGCTCGGGGCTGCCCAGACCAAAGAGCCGGGCTATGGGAGCGAGCGCAGCCAGGATGGCGAAGCGAAGCGGACATGCAGGGAGCCGAGGCCTCGGAGGGCCGAGGCGAGCGTCCGGCGAGCGGGGCTGGGCAGCCACGAGCCGGTGCGCCACACCAAGTGAACGTCCGGCGATGGGATACGGGGAGCCCGAACCCGGCGCGCCTGCGTGAAGGCATGACAGGCTAAAGCCTGTCCCACTTGCACCGCACCAAGCTTGCCCCACGTCATGCCTCTTCGCGGAGCATCGGGGGCGGCTGGTCAAGGTCCTCGAGCTCCGGCGGCAACTGCAGCTGCCGCATCGTCTCGTCGGTCTTCCGCATGCCCTCGGCCACCTCGTCCACCCGCTGGGCGATGTCCGTGACGTCGCGTTTGGCGACCGAGCTCTCGGCGAGCGCCGCGATCTTGGCCTCCATGCGCTCGATCTCGGCGGCGACGAGGTCGAGCTTGCGGCGGGCCTCCTCGATGTTGCCGAGCCGCTCGCGGCTCGTCTTCAGGTGATCCTCGAGGGTCGCGCGCATCGCCGCCGTGGCGGGATCGTCCTTCGCGAGCTTCGCCAGACGCCGTTCAAGATCGGTGATCCGTGCCCGGATCGCGCCGTCGTCGGTTCGGTCGAGGAAGTCGGAGAGCGTGTTGGCGCCCCAGATCATGCGCAGGTAGCCCCACAGCAGCCGGTCGAGCGATTCAAGGGCATTGCGATCGGGACCGCCGTCGTCGGGGCCGCGCATGCTTCCGGCCAGTTCGACGAGCTTCTGGCAGTGATCACGCAGTTCGTCGAAACGCCGCAACAGGGCCGGCGGAAGGTTCGTGCGGATCCGATCGTACGCCTGACTGGCGCCAGCGACTTCGGCCGCACGCCGGGCCTTCGCGTCCCGGGCCTCGACCGCGGCCCGAAACCTCTCGTTGGCGAGCATGCTCGCGAGGTAGTAGACCTCGCCGGCGAAAACGAGCGGCAGGAGGATCCCGGGAAACCCGCTGATGAAGGCGGCGGCCGCGGCACCACCGAAGAACAGGAGGTTCCACTTCGTGGCGAAGGCGGTCTTGAGGTACTTGATGCTGCGGGCGAACACTATTCACGCGCTCCGTTGAGTCGCTTCGCAGCCGCCTCGACCTGCTCGATCCGGGCGTGCAGGGCGTTGACCTGCTCGTGAAACCACGGCTGCGACTGGGTCTCGCGGGCCGGGGCGGAGGCGGCCGGCATCCGCAGATCCTCGACGATCCGTCCGGGGGTCGTGGCCATCACGAACACGCGATCGCCGAGGTACACGGCCTCCTCGACCGAGTGCGTCACGAACAGCACCGTGGCCTGCACCTCCCGCCAGAGAGCGACCAGGAGATCCTGCATGTCGAGCCGGGTGGCCGGATCGAGTGCGCCGAAAGGCTCGTCCATCAGAATCACACGTGGACGCAGAATGAGCGTCCGGGCGATCGCCACCCGCTGCCGCATGCCTCCGGAGAGTTCGTGCGGGTATTTCGCGGCATCCCTGCGCGGATCGAGCCCCACCTTCGCGATCCACTCCCGGCCGGCCGCCTCCCGCTCCCTCCGCGGCACGCCCCGGCACTCCAGCCCGAACACGACGTTGTCGAGCACCGTGCGGTTGTCGAAGCTCGTGTAATCCTGGAACACCATCCCCCGATCGGGCCCCGGGCCGACCACAGGACGGCCGAGCACCGCCACGGTGCCGCCCGTGGGCGGATGCTGCGGCTCGAGCCCCGCCACGAGCCGCAGCACCGTGCTCTTGCCGCACCCGGATGGCCCGAGGAACGACGATATCTCGCCGTGGTCGGCGAGGTCGGGGATCGTGAAGGTGACGCCGGAAATCGCGACGTACTCCCGCGGCGTGCCCTGACCGTAGACCTTCGTGACGTCGTGAAATTCGACGGCGGCGGGCCGCTCGGCAGCGGCGACGCCGGACGCCTCGGCGACGTGCGACGTGTCGTTCATGCCGCGGCCTCCACGGGCGGCGACGCTCCGTGCAGGATGCGGCCGACGAACCTCGGCAGCCACCCCCGGCCGCCGTAGCGGTGCGGGAACAGGTCGCACTGCAGCCACCAGAGCAGGCGGTCGATGCCGTAGGCGACCAGCGGGATCACGACGAGTACGATCAGGATCGGCTCCCGTTCGCCCCGCCTCTGGGCGACGTTGATCAGGTCGCCGAGGCCGCCGGTGTCGCCTCCGAGCTTCACCACCTCGGCGAGCATGACGTAGCCGAAGGCGATCCCGAACAGCAGCCGGAGCGAGTTGAAGATCGCCGGTGCCGCCAGTGGCACGAGCACCTTGAGGATGATCTGCAGCCGCGACGCCCCGAGGGTGAGGGCCGTGTCGACGTATCGCTGCGGCACCTCCAGCACGGCTGCGGTCGTGTCGCTGACGACGAAGGCCACGCTGGCGATGAACAGGAACATCACCTTCTGGGCTTCACCGATCCCGAAGAAGAAGAACGTCAGCGGAATGAGCGCCGCCACGGGTATGTTGCGTCCGAAGATCGTCAGCGGTGCGAGGAACGAACGGCAGGCGGGAAAACAGGCCGCGAGCACGCCCAGCGGCACGCCCACCAGCCCCGCCAGCCCGAAGCCGAAGACCACCCGCCGCAGCGTCACGATGGCGTTGAGCACCAGCCTCCGCTCGCCGAACGTGGCCGGCAGGGCGCGCAGGGTCTCCGCGGGGCTCGGCAGCGTCGCGGGGCTGATGAGCCGCGTCTCCGGGCCGCTCGTGTCGGCCTCCGGCCCGACGCCCGGCCGCATGCCGTCGGCAGTGGCCACGAACCACAGTGCCAGCACGCAGGCGACGCTCGTCAGCCCCCAGAGCAACGCGGCCCCCGCCGCAGCCTCGCCCCGGAGCGGGCGGGCCGGCGCCGACGCTGACGGCGAACCCTGGCCCGGCGTCATTCCTTCTCCGCCGCGTAGACCTTGATCTCGACCCGCCTGTTGAGCGCGTGGTTGTCGGGATGATCGTCGTCGGCGGGCCGATCCCAGCCCATGCCGTCCACCGCGAACCGGTTGTCGTCGAATTTGAACTTATCGACGAGCGCATTCTTCACCGCCCGCGCCCGCTCGAGCGACAGTTCCCGAACCATCGCGGCCGGCACGCTGCCGCGCATCGACGAGTCGGTGTGCCCCTCGACGACGATCCGGGCGTTGCCGAACTGTTTCGCGAGCGCCCCGGCCTCGTCGAGCACCAGATCCACACGGGCGTCGTAGGGTTCCTCCACGTCCTTGCCGTCGAGCCGCCGGATTACCTTCTTCCTGAGGTCCGCGCTGTTGGGGAAGAAGTGGATCACGATCGTGTTGGTGAGGATCTCCTCGTTCTCCGCCCGGATCTGCTGGACCGTCTTCGGCGGCAGCGACAAGGCGTACTCGTCCTTGGTGTCCGCATACTTCGGCTCCAGCCCGAGCTTCTGGATCACCGAGAAGTCCATCACCTGGTCGAACGGCACGGGGTTGCTCGAGATCGCGCCAATCCGGCGGTAGAGCATGTAGGCCTGCTTCCAGATCCGCTCGAAGTTCGCCGGGTTGTTGCGGTTGAGGAAGAACTGGTAGTTCTCGGCCCAGTTGGTCGAGTGCGCGTCGCCGAGCATGGAGAGCGCGTCGGCGGCGGGGATCGTGTAGCCGTCGGCCATCAGCTGCGCGACTTCCTTGCGGGCGGTCTCCGACTTGAGTTCGTTCATGGCATCGAAGATGCCCCGCACGATCGCCTCGACCTTGTCGGGGTGGTCCTTGGCGAAATCCGCGCGGGCGAACCAGACGTCGGCGATCAGCCGATTGGCCGTCTGGGTGGTGACGAGCATCCGGTTGCCCTTTGCGTCGGCCAGGTTGTAGATGTCGGGCGCCCACGACACGCAGCCGGCGATGCTCTTGTCGCGGTTGAAGGCCGCGGCCGCCTCGAAAGCCGTGGTCACGTAGACCATCTCCACGTCGGCCGGCTGCAGGCCGCCGGCCACCAGCATGTTGAGGGCGAAGAACTGGCTCGGAGAGTTCTGTGCCATGACGAGCTTCTTGCCGGCGAGGTCCCTGACCGTCTTGATCCCCTCGCGGACCACGATCCCGTCGCCGCCGTTGGAGAAGTCGACCTGCTGGTAGACCCGCGGCATGATCCGCGAGTCCTTTGCGAAGCTGTCCACGAACAGGGGCAGCATGTCGAGCGTCGCCCAGCCGACGTGCACCTCGCCCGCCGCGTAGGCGTCGCGCATCTGCACCGGATCGTCGATGAGGACGAGTTCGATCTTGAACGGCTTGCCCCCCGGCGCCTGCCAGAGCTTCCCCGGCTTGAAGCCGTTGTTGGCCCGGATGATCGGGGCCCAGCCCGCCCACACGTTGAGGGCGAAGCGGACCGTGTCGTTCTGGAGGGGCTTGTAGCCGCTCACTCCCTTCACCGGCGGCAGCCTTTCGGCGGGCTTGAACGTGTATTCCTTGACGG
>RFPF01000133.1 GCA_009926295.1 Planctomycetia bacterium | reverse complement strand
GTGCCCGCGCCCTGCTTCACGATCTGCATCGCCCCGCTTCGCACCGTCGAATCGACCACCGTCTGGCTCGCCGCCACCGTCACCGTGACCGTCGGCGAGGTCACGGCCAGGAGGCCTGCCTCCGCCCTTCGCAGCGGTCGGAAGCCGGTGCCGGTGGCCTCCACCTCGTAGCTCCCCGAGTCACGGCCCGTGGCAGGCCGCGCGAGGCCGCGCAGGTCCTGTGCCGCACAGGCCGCGACGACGCTGGCCAGATCGTGGGCTGCGGCGGTCGACGCCGTGTCCTTCACCGTCGGCACGGCCGCCGCAGCGCCGACGAGCGGACTCGAGGCCGCGGGCACCTGGAGCACGTCGTAGAGAGCCGTGAGGCCGGGGCCGACGGTGGCGCTCACCGTGTTCGGTGCGCCGCAGGGATCGGCGTCGCCGGCGAAGACGTTGTCGATCGAGAAGTCGGCCTTGGCGGCGGAGTTGGTCAGGAAGGCGATCTTGCCGATGGCGGGCGTGGTGGCGTTGGTCGGCGTGCTGATCGGCGAGCCCGAGGCGCTCGGCGTCATCAACGTTCCGTTCACGAACACGACGAACGAATTGGCGGAGAGCGTCCGATCGACGTTGTTCGGGTCGACGTAGTTCATCGTCGCCGCGGTGTTGTTGTACCAGACCTTCACGTTGTTCGCGGCGGTCGGGCTGATCGTGGCGGGAGTGCCGATGGGATTGTTGTTGGAGAAGACGCTGAAGTTGCTCGTCGTGGCCTGCTTGAATCGCAGGTCGATGAACGCGCTCTGGTTGGAGGCCAGGGAGGAGGTCGGGTCGTTGTCTCCCAGTCGGAAGTAGAACGTGTTGGTGTTCGCGATGTTCGCGTTGGCGTTCTGCTGGATGTCGAACGAGATGAAGCCCTGTGGACGGGCCGTCGCATTGCCGGGGGAGAGGCTGTACTGGAGGGGGCCGTAGGGTCCACCGGAACCCGTCACCGTCTTCAGGTAGCGGGCCATCTTGCCGCCGTTCTGGCTCGCGATGGTCGTGTAGCTCGTGGCCATGAGCATTGGAGAGGTCGTGGCATTGGGTGCGGCGCCCGCGGCGTAGGCCTCGAACGACTCGTTGAGCCACGTCTCGCCGAAGAGGGCCTGGGCGCTGCCGAGCTGGGCGGCCGCGGCGGAGTAGACGTGGTTGCCCGCGGCCCGGCCGCCGTGGGCCGCGAGGAGCAGCGTTCCGTAGCCCGTGTCGGTGTTTCCCACCAGGCCGTTCGCGCCGATGTCGCCCGAGTAGGTGATCACGTTGTTGAGGAACTGTGTGCCGTACACCGGATAGAGCTCGCCATTGGGGTTGTCGAGCGTGATCGTGGCGCAGTCGATGAACGTGTTGCCCACGACGTGCGTGTAGGTCGCCGTCTCGTACGATGTGCCGCTGCCGTTGCCCAGGCTCGTGAGCGTGCCGGGGTCGGTCCCGCCCGAGCCGAGGATCACCGCGGAGCGGATGCCGTCGGCCGAGAGTCCGTAGAAATAGTTGTTCGCGACCGTGTTCCCGAAGCCGAACACGCGCACGCCTCCCATGCGCGTGTTTCGCTGCTCGGTGAGCACGATGTTTCCCGAGGCGTCGTAGGCTCCGCCGGCGAGGAACACGTTGCCGGCGACGACGTTGTAGTCGCCCTGCCGGATGCAGACCTCGCCGTAGTTGTTGAGGATGGTGTTGAACCGCACCGTGTTGCGGCACGACTTGATCGACACCATCTCCGGCTCGCCCGTCTGGTCGGTCGCGTTGCCGTAGGCCGACTGGATCGAGTGGTAGAAGGTGTTGAACTCGATGGTGGTGTTGAAGTCGAGGGTGGCGAAGTCGCCGCTCCCGCAGCGGATCGTCTCCCAGCCGTTGTAGAGGTCGGCGGAGCCCCGGCCGCTCACCGCCGTGGGAAGGTTCGGGTCCTTGCTCCTGGGGATCTTCCGCTCGCCGAAATAATTGTGGTCGATCTGGTGGAACCCATACTGCACATCGGCCGAGTCCTTGTAGACGATGATCGTGGCCTCGCGGATCGACCGCCTCCGGGTGGGGTCGGCGACGTTGATGTCGTTGGGATCGAAGTCGCGGCCGGCCATCTCGCAGCCGCGGATCGTGTGGTGGTAGCCGTAGACGGCGATCCACGAGCCGTAGTGGTCGTTGTTGGCGTAGTCGGTGGAGTCCCAGCCGCAGTGGTCGAACGCGACCTGGGACACGGTCATGTAGCGGGAGAGCCCGTCGAGCCGGATGAGGTAGGCGAGCGCCCCGGTGTCGTCGTAGTCGGTCGAGTTTCCTTTCGTGAGCATTCCGCTGGTGGAACCGAACTTCACGCCCACGAAGGAGATCCCGGTTCCGGCCAGATCGATCGCGCTCACGCCGTTGACCACCACGCCGCCCACCGTCGGGACGTAGTTGGCGTCGCAGGCGATGATCATGGCCGGATTCGCCACGGCATCGGCGTCGGTCATCGATCCGGTGATCGTGGTCACGAGCCCGCCCCACGCGCCCCCCTTGAGGAGCACGCGGTCGCCGGCGTGGAGCGTGCCGAAGGCGGCGCCGAACTTGTCGATCCGGGCGTTGAACTGGGCGGCGGTGTCGACGTAGAAGACGGTGCCTCCCGACGGCGCGGCCGAGAGCGCGAGCCGCGGCTCGAGTCGCTCCGGAGGGGCGACGGTCGGCGGCTTCGGGTGGCCCACGCGGCGGCGGTGGATGCGTCGCGATCGAGCCATAAAAACCCGCACCCCCCGACGAGGTTGTCCTCCGCGACGGAGTGTACTCTCGTGATGGAGTCGTCGCACGCTTCCGGCAGGGTCGTGGAAGGCTTTGTTATGCTGGAGGATCACGCCCGCCCCGGGGGCGGTTGGCGTCAGGTGGAGGAGGGCAGCATGGGTCGATCGCGCAGGTGGGGAGTGGGCGTCGCCTTCGGGCTTGCGATGGCGTTCGTGGCGTTCCCGGCCATCGTCACCGTGGCCGCACCTCCCAACATCATCGTCGTGCTCGCCGACGACCTCGGCATCGGCAACGTCGGCTGCTATGGCGCAGACACCTTCAAGACCCCGAACATCGACGCTCTCGCGGCGTCGGGCATGCGGTTCACCAGCTGCTACAGCGCCCCCAACTGCGGACCGTCGCGGGCCCTCATGCTCACCGGACGCTACGGTTTCCGCACCGGGATGACGGGCAACGACAAGACGGCCGTGAAACTCATGCGCGACGGCCGCAAGGACGAGACCATGATCCCCAAGATCCTCAAGGCTCGCGGCTACGCGACGGCTGCCGCCGGCAAGTGGAGCCAGATTCCCCTCGAGCCGTCCGACTGGGGCTTCGACGAATACATCACCACCAACGGCAGCGGTGCCTACTGGGCCGACGACCGGGCGACGTATTTCGTCAACGGCGAGGAGAAGCCGTGGAAGGAGGGCGTGTACATGCCCGACCTCAACCACGAATTCGTGGTCGACTTCATGACGCGGAACCGCGATCGGCCGTTCTACATCCACTACGCCCTGGCCCACGTGCACACGAAGATCCTGCGCACGCCCGACAGCGCGGCCGACACCAAGGATTCCGAGGCCCTCTACGCCGACAACATCGCCTACATGGACAAGCTCGTCGGCCGGCTCCTCGCCGATCTCGAACGGCTGGGCCTGAAGGAAAACACGCTCGTGATCTTCACCGGCGACAACGGCGTGCATCCGAACAAGGGAGACATTTCCACGATCGGCGGCCGCCGGCTCAGTGGCCACAAGGGAACGCTCCTCGAAGGGGGCAGCCGCGTGCCGCTGGTGGCCGCATGGCCGGCGCAGGTGAAGGCCGGGACGACATGCGACGATCTCGTGAGTTTCACGGATTTCCTGCCCACGTTCGCCGCCCTCGCCGGGGCCGAGGTGCCCAAGGGGCTCGTGCTCGACGGCCGTAGCTTCGCGCCGCAACTGCTGGGCGCGCAGGGGACCCCGCGCGAGTGGCTGTTCGTGATGCTCGGGCGGCACTGGTATGCCCGCGACGGCCGTTGGAAGCTCACCGACAAGGGTGAGCTTTTCGATCTTGTCGACGCACCGTTCGAGGAGAAGCCGGTGCCCGCCGATTCCACCGACGCCGAGGCGACGGCGGGCCGGGCGCGGCTGGCGGCCGTGCTGGCGGAGCTCGATCCGGCCTCGGGGAAACTCGGCGAGGAATCGGGCAAGCATGACAAGCACGACAAGTGACGCCCCCGCGGCCGGATGGGCAGCCGCGCTCGTCGCCGCGTCCGCCTTCGCCGCGTCCGCCGGAGAGGCCCGCGTGGAGAACCCGGCGCAACTCGCCGCCGCGCTCGCCCGGGCCGGCTCAGGCGACACGATCGTGCTCCGCAAGGGGGACTGGCCAAACGTGCCGCTCGTCGTGGGGAAGGGGGGCGGCAAGGGCCGGCCGCTCGTGATCCGGGCCGAGAGCCCGGGCGAGACCGTGCTGGGCGGTGGTTCCTTCCTGAAGATCGCCGCGCCCCACGTCGTCGTCGACGGGGTCGCGTTCCACCGCGGCGCGATCGAGGAGGGGGCGGTGGTCACGTTCGCCTCGCACCACGGCGAACTGAGGAACGCGGCGATCATCGACTACAACCCGCCGTCGTTCGACACGCAGTACTACTGGGTGCTCTTCGACGGCGAGCACAACGTCGTCGACCGGTGCTATTTCAAGGGCAAGAACAACAGGGGCCCCGTGATCGGCAACGCCCGGGAGGGCAGCCGGCACAACGCCGTGACCAACTGCCACTTCAAGAACATCCCCTACCGGGCCGTGAACGGCCGCGAGATCATCCGCGTCTGGGGCTTCGGCCAGAACGACGAATTGGGGGAGGACGGAGCGTTCTTCACGATCGAGGGCAACCTCTTCGACCACGCCGACGGCGAGGGGAGCGAGACGATCTCGCTCAAGTCGAACCGCAACGTCGTGCGGCGGAACACGCTCGTGGCGACCCGCGGCGGCATCAACGTCCGCCGCGGCAGCTTCAACACGGTGTCCGAGAACATCGTGCTCGGGCAGGGGGTCGACCGGGCCCACGGCCTGCGGGTCGCGGGCCAGCGGAATACGCTCGCGGACAATTTCGTCTCCGGCTGCGACTACGGGATCGGCATCGCGGCCGGTGAATTCGTGAAGTCGGCCCTGACGCCGAACTACAAGCCGCACGCGGCCGAGGAGGGATCCGGAAAAACCCGCACGGCGGTGTATCCACAGGTCGTGGGTCTCACGCTCTCCGGCAATGTGCTCGTGGGCAACTCGGAGGAGGATCTGGAAGTGGGCCGCGGCTATCTCGACGAGTGGCCGGCGTCGCAGGTGGTGCTCTTGCCGGAGGAGTGCGTGATCAAGGGCAATCGCTTCGTGCGGCCCAAGGGCGGCGCATCGGTGATCGGTGTCGAGCCGAAGGGCGAGCCGCCATTCGACCGGTTCGTGCCGAAGCCCAATCGCTTCGAAGGCAATGTGATCCTGGGAGGGAAGGTGAGGTTCGAGCCGGCGGCGGCGGGGTTCGGCGTGCAACCCCTGCCACCGGACTGGACGCCCGAGATGGAAAAGATGCCGGGTCGCCCGCTCCAACCGGCCGACGTCGGTCCGCCGTGGGTGAGGGCGCTTCGCGAGGCGGGGACGTTCACCGTGGAGACTGCAGGCGCGGAGCCGGCCGCGGCCCAGCGGCCGGAAGGTGAGACGAAGGAAGAGCGGAAGGCCCGGAAAGCCCGGGAGAAGGCAGCCGGGAAGAAATAGCGGGGAAAAACTGCGAAAAACAGCGGTTTTTCCAGGGGAAAAATTTTTTCACCCATTGCTTGTATGCAATCCAACGCCGACCTATCCTGTTTCCTGTCGGATTCGGCAGATTGGTTTTTGGGTGGTCGAGTGATCATTCGACACACGGGCGGGGGACACGAACCATGAATTTCATGGGGCAAGTATCTCATCCCACCATGCGCTGCACCACGTGGCTTTTCGTCGTCGTATGCGGAATCGCTGCCACGCTGCATGCGCCCGCGGCGCAGGCTGCGACGTGGTACTTCTCCGGGACGTCGGCCGTCAGTCTGACGTCGCCCAGTACCGGGAGCATCGCGTCGTGGTCGCTCACGCAAAACTGGAATTCCAACGCCGCGGGCACGGGCAGTCTGCCCGGAGCCGCGCCCGGCGCATCGGATGACGTCTTCTTTTCGACCTCCACGTTCCCGGGCAACTTTGTCGGCGTGGGAAGCTCAGCGGCCGCCAACTCGCTGACATTCACGTCTTCGGGCACGACCGTCTTCGCCCGGACCACCGGTTCTAACAGTGGTGCCGGGACCCTCGCGGTCACGACCGGACTGACGCTCAACGCCGGCAGTGGTCCCGTGATCTTCGCTAGCACCACCGGCACGACCACCTACGGCCCTGGCGTCTTGAACGGCGAGAAGGTCCAAGTCAACGCCACCGGCAGCACCCTCTCGATCACGAACAATTCCAGTTCGTTACTCTCCTTTGAGCGCAGCGTAGGCACCACGTTGGCGTCGGGCACGACGACCGTTTCGGTGACGGGCAACGGCACGGGAGCCATGTTTTTCGGCGGTGGTTTTGCGAACAACTCGACGGCGGGCGGCGCGAACATCGCCGTCACGCTGAATGCCGCCGGGCCGGTCCTGCTCTCATCGGGCAGCCAGGCCGGCAACACGACGATCAATGGCGGTGCGATATGGGCGATCAGTAACAGCGCGTTCGGCACGGGGGCGTTGACGATCAACAGCGGAACCATCGCCTCGAACAATTCTGGTCGCACGATCGGCAACGCGATCACCGTGGGTGGCAACTTCGGCCTCGGCGGCCTGTCGGCCGTGACTGTGGGCGCTTCTTCGTACACCGTCTCATCCGGCTCGCTCACCGGAGCGATCGATCTGGGGGGCGCGACACGCACGATCACGCTGGGGAATACGTGGACGTTGACCGGTGCGATCTCGAACGGCGGACTCATCGTGGCGGGCGGCAAGACGCTGAATCTCTCCGGAAGCAACTCCTACTCGGGCGGCACGACGCTCGCGAGCGGCTCCATCGTGCTCGCCAATGCAGCCGCGCTGGGCGCGAGCACCGGCTCGCTGACCGTGAATGCGGGTACGATCGAACTTGGTGGCAACAGCATCTCGATCGGTGCCCTCTCCGGGTCGTCCAGCGGTGTCATCCAGACGAATGCGGGCACCCCGACCATCACGACCACGTCGGCTGGCAACTCGACGTACGCCGGTGCCATCAACAATGGCTCCGGCACGGTGGCCCTCGTGAAGGCCGGGGCCGGCACGCTCACGCTCTCTGGGGCGAGCAACTTCTCCGGCGGCACGACGATCAATAGCGGTGGCATCACGACAGCCAACGCGGGCGCCCTGGGTACCGGTGCCGTGACGCTGGCGAACGGCGTCACGCTCGGCGTCACCACCGGCACGCTCTCCATCGGGGCCCTGACCACGACCGGCGCAGCAACCATCTCGCTCGCAGGGCTCACCAACGGAGTGACGTCCTCGGGAGCGCTGAATTTTGGCGGGTTTGCCGACACGATCACGGTCGGCGGGGCGCCGGTGGCTGGCACGTTCACGCTGCTGTCCGGAACGTCGGTTACCGGTGCGTCGAGCGTCTCGCTCACGGGTGCTGCGATCGGCAATGCGA
The DNA here is from genome assembly GCA_009926295.1 of Planctomycetia bacterium. Classification (GTDB taxonomy): domain Bacteria; phylum Planctomycetota; class Planctomycetia; order Pirellulales; family UBA1268; genus RGVT01. Next base: position 366 of record RFPF01000133.1, on the reverse strand, counting down.
CGCTTGCCCTCGGTAGTTCGACCACCGTCGGCCGGAACACCTACCAATTCACGTCAACGGGAAGCGCCCTGCAGCTCGTCACGGCCGCGAACGTGTTCAATCTTACGTGGGATCCTACCGTGCTGAACGGCGCGTGGGATACGTCGGCGGCGAACTGGCTCGTGAGTGGCACGGGGAGTGGCGTTGCCTATTCCGACGGTGACAACGTGACATTCGGGTCCGCCGCCACGATATCGGTGGCGTCAAACGTCGCCCCGGGCACGATGGCGATCACCAACGTGGCCGGTACGGCCGCGATTTCCGGCGCCGGCTCCATCACGGCCACCTCGGTTTCAAAATCGGGTGCGGGTGGTGCGACGATCGCCA
>RFPF01000132.1 GCA_009926295.1 Planctomycetia bacterium | reverse complement strand
CTTTCGGGAGCAGACGGGGTCGGCGACGCCTCGACCCGGGCGAGCGCGGGTCGAGGACGGCCCTCACATCACGAAGGAGTCAGCGAACGTGAAAGGAATCAGCGTGGCCGGGCCCGGAGTCGGTGCGGTGAGGATTCGGTCGGGAAGCGGCATCGGCCGCACGGCCCTGCTCGTGGTCCTCGGGATTCCTCTGTCGCTGTGGCCGGCGGCGGCGCCCGCCGGCTCGTTTGCGCCGAGCGAGACGATCTTTCCCGCCACGACGCGGGCGTGGCTCAGCGTGGCCGACCCCCAGGCCTTCCAGGAGAGCTTCGATCGCACGCAGTACGGCCTGCTTCTCAAGGATCCGGTGATGAAGCCGTTCGTCGACGGGTTTCGGGCCCAGCTGCGGTCCGCGGGCAGGCAGCGGCTTGGCAGGCTCGGGCTGTCGCTCGAGGACCTGGAGAAGGTGCCGGGCGGGGAGATCGCCCTCGCGGCGATCGAGCCGACGCCGGGCGTGCTCGCCGCGATCCTGCTCGTCGACACGACCGGGCACGAGGCCGAGACACAGGCGCTGCTCGAGCAGGTCGAGAAGCGGCTCGGCGAGCAGAAGGCCACGAAGTCCGCCGGTCCCACGGCCGGAATGCAGGTCTTCAAGCTGCCTCCCGAGCCCAACGACGTCGCCGCGAAGCCGCGTCAGGTGGCGATCGTGCATGGCGGCGGGGCGCTCGTCGTGGGCGACTCTCCCGCCGTCGTGAGCCAGATCGTGGCCACGCTCAAGCAGGGCCGCAAGGACTCGCTCGCGTCGCTCCCGGCCTACCAGGCAGTCGTGGCCCGGTGCGGCAAGCAGGTGCCCGCTTCGTCGGCCCCGCTCCGCTGGTTCGTCGATCCGCTCGGCTACGCCAAGGTGCATCAGGCCGCCAATCCACCCCGCGAGAAGCGCAAGGGGCCGGACTACGTCGCGATCCTCTCCCGGCAGGGCTTCGACGCCGTGAAGGGCGCGGGCGGGGTCCTGTTCTTCGGCAACGGCACGCGGGAGGCGCAGCACCACACGCTCGTCTATGCCCCGCCGCTTCCGGGCCGCCAGCCCGATGCGGCCGACCGCTTCGATCTCGCGGCGCGGATGCTGCGGTTTCCCAACGCCGACCGGGTCGAGCCGTCGCAGTGGGTGCCGCGTGACGTCTCGAGCTGGGTGGCGATGCATTGGGATCTGGCCGCCGCGTTCGCCTCCGCCGAGCCGCTCGTGGACGACATCGTCGGCGAGAAGGGCGTGTTCGACGACGTGATCGCCTCGCTCAAGGAGGATCCGGACGGGCCGCAGATCGACGTCGAGAAGGATCTCGTCGCCTGTCTCGGCACGCGGGTGTCGGTGCTCGGCGACTACGCGACACCGATCGACGTCGACAGCGAGCGGCTGGTGTTCGCGATCGAGGCCAAGGATCCCGAGAGGGTGGCGGCCACCGTCGCCAAGAGCATGGCCACCGATCCCGACATGCAGAAGGTGGAGTCGAACGGGCACGTGATCTGGGAGATGATCGACCGCTCGTCGGCGATCCCGAAGCTCGAGATCGAGACGCCCGGCGGGGCCGTGGCGCACGCGGATCACGAGAACGACGCCCACGAGCGGCGCAGGAAGCTCCGCGAAAAGGAGGAGAAACTCCTGCCCCATTCGGCGGTGACGGTCGCCCACGGCCACCTGCTCATCGCCTCGCATCGCGACTTCCTCGAACGCGTGCTCGCCGCGTCGGCGGGCGAGGGCTCGCTCGCGTCCGCGGCCGACTACGCCGTGGTGTCGGGCGAGATGAAGAAACTGTTTCCGTCCGCGGTGGCCATGCGGTCGTTCGGCCGTGCCGACGAGGCCGTGCGGCCGGCCTTCGAGATGCTCCGCAAGGGCGAGATGCCGAAGTCGAAGAGCGTGATGGGCCAGCTCCTCAATGCCGCGCTCGGCGACGGCAAGGAGGGAAGCGTGAGGGCGCAGAAGATCGACGGCGGCACGCTGCCCGATTTCGAGCTGATCCGCAAATATTTCGGGACCGTGGGCCTCGGCATGGAGTCGGTTGCGGAAGGCTGGCATTTCGCCGGCATCGCCCTGCCCCGCAGCCAGGCGGAGCCCGACGTCGCACGGCGGCCGGCGACGCCCGTGGGGCGGTAGTCCGCGGGGGCTACCGCGCCCCTGCCGCGGCGTCGTTGCTGGCCTCGATGTCGCGCTGCGACGCATCGGCATCGGCCGCCTTCTCCGCCGGCGTGGTCGCGTCGGCCGATCGGGCCGGCAGTGTCCGGCGGTAGGCGTCGCGTTTCAGGCCGATGGTCGCGAAGGGGATTTTTGGGAAGTCGGGGATCTTCCTGAAGATCGGCGAGGCCTCGCCGAGCGTGTAGTCGAGGTCGGCGGGCGCGGCGAACTTGGGGTCGTTGCCGCCCGTGCCCGCCGCGAGGTCGAGGTTGTCGGCGAGCGTGCAGCCGTCGAGGCCGCCCGGCTTCGCCGACGTGCGGAGCGGCTTGTCGCAGCGCACGGCGACGTTGCCCGTGACGATCACTCCGCGGGGCCGTGCCGCGTCGGTCGCGGGATCGAGGAGCGCGGCGAGCGCGGGGTAGCGGTCCTTCCACGGAGCCCTGTCGGGGTGGACCGACTCGAGCCACTTCCGGAGCGTCGCGTTGGTCTGGTAGCCGCGGTCGACGCCGCGGGCGTCGACGTGGTAGGCCACCGGGCAGTCGACCACGATGTTGTGCCGGATCACGTTGTCGTGGCCGCCGCCGACGAAGGGGCCGGCCGCCGCCCGCACGACGACGTTCGCCTCCACGGTGTCGCCGCTGTCGCCGTCGTCGAGGTAGAAGGCGTTGGCACGCGGGCAGTCGTGGACGAAATTGTGGCGGATCACATTGCCCCGGCTCGTCCAGTCGAATGACGTGTAGAAGGCGCCGACGTCGGCGCTCGTGAGGGCGACGCGGCAGACCTCGTTGAGTTCAAGGACGTTGTCGTTGCCGGTGTAGAGGACGGCCGCATGCGGAAGATCGTGGAGGAGGTTGTGGGCCACGCGGCAGCCGACGGCGGGCATGTCTTCGCGGCGGAATTCACCCACCTGGATCGCGGCGGCGTAGGTCTTGCGCCGCCGGCCAACGTGGTGGACGTCGTTGTTGGTCGCCGCGTGGCCGCAGGGCTCGAGCTTCGCCCGGTTGCCGCCGGCGAGGCGGATGCCGGCGTCGCCGAGGGCGAACACGTCGCAGCTCTTCACCGCATGGTCGCGGCCGCCCCGCACCACGACGCCGTTGCCGCCGAGGTTCCGCAGCGTGCAGCCCGCCACGACGGCCTTGCGGCCCCCTTCGATCGCCACGCCGTCTCCGAGGCCCCCTTCGATCACGAGATTCTGGAGGGCGACGAGCGTCGCGTTTTCGATCCGCACGACGGGCTCGTCCATCCGGGCGATGAAGAGGTCAGCGCCCGAGGCGGGCGGCCACACGTAGAGCGTCTTCGTGGAGTGGTGCACGCACCACTCCCCTTCCCTGTCGATTTCCTCCACGAGGTTCACGGCCCACCAGGGCTCCTTCCCGTCGCCGAGTTCGCCCTTCGGCGCGTATTTCGAGCCGATGCCGCCGTTGATCGCCGCGGCGAGGTCGATCCGCCGGGCGGCGGCGTCGATCGCCGCGGCGCGGATCGTGGCGGGGTCCCAGGGCACCCTCCAGTAGCCCTCGAGCCACACGCCCTCGGCCACGTTCCAGCGGGCGAGACGGTCTTCGCGGGCCATGAACGAGCCGCCCCGCCGCCCGGCGGCCGGGCCGTCCCACTTCCCCTTGTCGAGCACGCGCTCCATCGTCGCCGGCCCGTCGTTCGGCCAGCGGGCGAGCGGCATGGGCTCGTCGCCCGAGTAGACTTCCGGCAGGCCGCCGCCGTCCTGGTAGAAGTCGGCCGGCCGGGCGACGTCCTTCATGCCGAGCGGTCCGAGATCGACGGCGACCACGTGGCCGCGGGCGGCCGGATCGAGCCGCTCGAACATCGGGCCCTCGCCGACGGGCCGCATCATGGTGCGGTCGATCGGCCGCCCCGCGTGGATCCGCGCCGAGCGATCGGCGGGGCCGCTGATCACGAGCCTGGAGTCGCGGGAGTCGAGCAGAAACGGCTTCGTGCGCCGGTGGATGCCGGGCGCGAGCCGGATCGTGGCATAGTCATCTCCGCTGCGCTCCTGCTCGCGGGCGGCGGTGCGGGCCCGCTCGAGCGTGGCGAATGGGCGGTCCTTCGTGCCCGGGTTTGCATCGTCGCCGTCCGGGGCCACGTGCCATTCCGCGGCCGCCACGGGCTCGTCGGCCCGGCCTTCGGCCGCCGGGAACGCGACCACGACTACGACGGAGAGCAACCAGCGGCTCGATTGGCACATGAGACCCTCGAGTATACCGCCGCCGCGCGTCAGCCCCGGGTCCAGGCGTGGTCGATGAACCGCCACGGCCGGCCAGCCGATGGCTCGTCGCGCAGGCAGTCGGGCAGCCTCGCGGCGGAAAACCCGTCGAAGCACAGCCGGCGCGCGAATCGCAGGATCGACCACGGCAGTCCCACCGCCGAGAAGAACGGCGGCGCCGCGCTTGGCCACGGGCCGCCGTGCTGCATCGGCGGGGTGACGGCGAGGCCGGTGGGCATCCGGTTCTCGATGATCCGGCCCGTGCGGGCCTCGAGGAGCGGCTGGACCGTGGCGGCGGGAGCATCGTCGCGGCCGTCCTTCGCGAGATAGAGGCTTGCACCGAGCGCCCCTGGCACGAGCGCGACGGCCCGTGCGAGCTCGTCGAGCGACGTGGCCCGCACGAGGAGCGTGGCGTTGCCGAAGGCCTCGACGAGGAGCCCGTCGGGGTGGGCGATGAGTTCCGCCGCGGACACTTCGAGCAGCGTGGCTGGATGGCGGCAGCCCGTGGGCGCCGGTGCATCGCCCGCGCTTCCCGCGACGAGCCTCGCGCCCGCACTTCGCAGCCGCGCCACGCCGGCTGCGAGCCGTGCGAGTCCCGGCGGACCGAGGAGCACCTGCTCCCCCACGGCCGCGAACTTCCCGCGCAGGGCCTCCACGAATGCCTGGCCCGCGGCGTCGTCGACGAAGAACGCCAGCCCCGGCTTCGTGCAGAACTGTCCCGCGGAGCCGGTGACGCTCGCCGTGAGTTCGTCGGCGATCGCGATGCCGCGTTCCGCGATCGCGCCCGGCAGGATCACGACCGGGTTGAGGCTTCCCATCTCCACCCAGATCACGCGGCCCGCCGCGGTGGCCGCCGAGAACAGTTTCTTTCCCGCCTCGTGGCCGCCGGTGAACCCCGTCGCTCCGACGCGGGCATCGGCCACGAGTCGCTCGCCGTCGGCCGGCGTGATGCCGTGGAGGAGTTGCACCGTCGCGGGCGGCAGCCCGGTTTCGCGCAGGGCATCGTGGGCCTCGCGGGCCGCGATGAGCGACACGGTCGGGCAGCCGGGATGGGCCTTGGCGATCACGGGGTTGCCCGCCGCGATCGCCGCGGCGAAGTCACCGCCGGTCACCGCGCCGTAGGCGAAGGGAAAGTTGCCCGGCGGGAGCACGACGACCGGCCCGAGCCCCAGCGCCGCCGAGCGGATGTTGCGGGCGGTGTCGATCATCGCCATCCGCCACGTGCCCTCGCGGGCGGCGGCGGCGGCCTGGCGGATCTGGTCGAGCATGCGCGGAAGCTCGACGTCGGCGAGCCGCGGCTTCACCGCCAGCCCCGTTTCCGCGTGGGCGGCCGCCACGAGTTCGTCGGCCCTCGTTTCGAGCCGCGCGGCGTAGCGCTCGAGGAAGTCGGCGCGGCGCTCGTCGGGCACGTGCGCGAGTTCGCGGAACGCGGTTCCTGCGGCATCGAGCGCGGCATCCACGTCGGCCCAGCCGCTCACGGGCCAGGCGGCGTCGAGGGCCCGGCCCTTCGTGGGATCGAAGGCCCGGTAGGAATCGACGGCGGTGGCCGGTCGGCCACGAGGATCGGGGAGGAATCGTTCATCGGGCGTGGGCTCCGTCGGCGGCGAGGAGGGCCCGGGCCGCCGCTGCGATCGCGGGTCGATGTGCCTCCTCGACGTTGTCGAGCAGCGGCTGGAGTGGACCGGTGGCCGCGATGTCGGCCGCCGCGACGGCCTCGTGGAGGACGCGGATCGGGCTGATCGAATTGCGCAGGTTTTCGAGCGGCTCGAACACGCGCCGCAGGCGTTCCGCCTCGGCCCAGTCGTGCCGGCGGATCGCGGCCAGCATCGCCTGCGAGAGCCGCGGGGCCACGCAGCCGCAGCCGGTCGTGAAGCCGCCGAGGCCAAAGTCGCGCAGGTGGACGATCGCCGGCTGCTCGCCGATGCCGCTGATGATCGTGGTGGGATCGATCAGCGACACGAGATCGCGGAGGTAGGGATCATGCGCCGGATCCTGGCGCACCGTCGCATACTTGATCGCGCTCACGAGCCCGTCGCGGCACAGCCTGGCCGCGTCGGCCGGCTCGATGTAGCCGTCGTGTTTGATGTAGAGCAAGGATGGCACGCCGGCCGCCTCGACGAACCGGCGGATGCCGGTGGCCACGCCGGCGCTCGTCGTGATCCCCTGCTGCGGCAGCACCATCACGGTCTGGAAGCGGTGCCGGCGGACCACCTTCGCCTGCTCCATCATGAGGCCGTAGGTCGGCCCGGCCGACGGCACCACGAGCGTCTGCGGCCCCGCGGCCGCCGCGAGCATCGCGAGGAGCGGCTCGTATTCGTCGGGCCCGAGGTGATAGACGTTGGCGTTGCCGCCGTAGAGCAGCAGCGACACGCCGCCCTGCTCCAGATGCCGGATGAGTTTTGTGTTTTCGGCGGCGTCGATCGCTCCCGCAGCGGTCCGGGCCAGCGGCGGCACGGCCATCACGGAGCGGGTGAAGTGGGCGGCGGTGAGTCGTGGGCAGGAGTCCATCGTCGGTGGCCTTTGCAATTAGAAAATGTCGGGGTCGGGGGTGGGGCCGCCCCGTTCCAGAAAACGAAAGTCGCAGCCGAGGTTCGCCTGCGTGACCTCGTCGACGAACAGCTTTCCGTAGCCGCGGGTGAAGCGGGGTTCGGCGGGCTGCCAGTCGGCGAGCCGGCGGGCGATCTCGGCATCATCGACGAGCAGGTCGATCCGGCGGGCCTCGACGTCGAGCCTGATCCGATCGCCCGTCCGCACGGCGGAGAGCGGGCCGCCCACAGCCGCTTCGGGCGCAACGTGGAGCACGCACGTGCCGTAGCTCGTGCCGCTCATCCGGGCGTCGGAGATCCGCACCATGTCACGCACGCCCTGTTCCAGGAGCGGCTTCGGGATCGGAAGCATCCCCCACTCGGGCATGCCGGGGGCGCCGCGCGGGCCGGCGTTCCTGAGCACGAGCACGTCGTCGGCCGTGATCCCGGTCGCCGGATCGTCGATCCGGGCCTTCATGTCGGGGTAGGAGTCGAAGACGACGGCGCGGCCGGTGTGGGCGAGGAGCCGCGGGTCGGCGGCCGTGGGCTTGATCACGCAGCCGTCGGGGGCGAGGTTGCCGCGGAGCACGAACGTGCCGCCGGCCTTCGCCACGGGAGCGTCGAGCGGGAGGATCACGCGCTCGTCGATCACCTCGGCGCCGGCGATGTTCTCGCCGAGCGATTTTCCCGTCACGGTGGGGCAGGAAAGTTCGAGCAGCGGCGCGAGCCGCGAAAGCAGCGCCGGCACGCCGCCCGCGTCGTGGAAATCCTCCATCAGATATTCGCCCGCGGGCCGGAGGTTCGCGATCACGGGCGTCGTGCGCGAGAGTTCGTCGAACCGGTGGAGGGCGAGCGGCACCCCTGCCCTGCCGGCGAGCGCGAGCAGGTGGACGATCGCGTTCGTCGAGCCGGCGAGCGCCATGTCGGCCACGATCGCATTGTCGAACGCCGCAGCCGAGAGGATGCGCGACGGCTTGAGGTCTTCCCACACCATCTCCACGATCCGGCGCCCGCAGGCGGCGGCCATGCGGGCATGCGCGGAGTGCACGGCGGGGATCGTCGCCGCGCCCGGGAGCATGAGGCCGAGCGTCTCGACGAGGCTGGCGAGCGTCGAGGCGGTGCCCATCGTCATGCACGTGCCGGGGGAGCGGGCGATGCCCTCTTCGAGCTGCCGCCACACGCAGGCGTCGAGGCATCCTGCCTGCCGCTGCGCCCAGTATTT
>RFPF01000131.1 GCA_009926295.1 Planctomycetia bacterium | reverse complement strand
CACGCCTTGCAGCACGGCATGTCGCCACACTCCCCGCACTTCTCGGCACACTCCTCGCAGGCCTCCTCACAGAGCCCGCACATCTCCGGCGCCAGGGGTGAGCCGAGTTCGAGGAGCGCCACGCATGCCCGACACGTCTCGATGCAGGTGAGGCAGTGCTTCTCGCAGTGCGGGCAGTCGCAACCCAGGAGGCATTCACGGCATGCCCGGACGCAATCGTTGCACGTGTCGATGCAGAAATCCTTCTCCGCCGCGTCGATCATCGTGTCTCCTGCACGGGCGGTCCGGCCCGAAACGCCGCCGGAGAAGGTGGCTGCGACGATGGCGAGCGACGCGAGAAACGCGGTGATGTTCATGTCATTCACACCCTGGAGATGAGGGAAGGGGATCGAGCAGTCCGGGAAACGATACCCGAAGAGGCCGTCGGCCTGGCCAGCCACGGCTGAAAACCGCGAAAGGTGGCCGGATCGGGGCATCGCGGCCCCGCGGGCGGCGGGCGAAGGAGATGGACACCCCCGATATCCGTCCGGCCGATCCAGTTACACTGCCGGGCGTCCGAGACACACGATGACAACCCTGCTCGCCTGGCTGCGGCTTCTGCGGATTCCGAATCACGCGACGGCTGCGGCCGACGTGCTCGCCGGGTTTTTGATCTCCTCCCGGATCCGGGAGGTCGGGCCGCTGCCGGGGGCGTTCTGGTGGACGTTCGGGGCGAGCCTGGCTTTTTATGCGGCCGGCATGGTGCTCAACGACGTGTTCGACGTCGAACTCGACCGGCACGAGCGGCCCGAGCGGCCGCTGCCCTCGGGCGCCATCGACGTCGGCATGGCCGCCGCCGTGGGCCGCGGCCTCCTCACGGTCGGCAGCCTGTGCGCGTGCCTGGCGGCCTTCGGCTCCGGCCATGCACCCGTCGCGCTCGTCGGGGCGGCGCTCGCGGCGGCCGTGTGGATCTACGATCGCGTCGCCAAGCCGACCGCGTTCGGCCCCGCCGTGATGGGATCGTGTCGAAGCCTCAATTGGCTGCTCGGCATGACCGCGGCCGGCGGCCCCGCGGCGCCGTCGGACTGGCTGATTCCGATCGGCATGGGGCTCTACGCCGGCGGCATCACGCTCTATGCCCGCGACGAGGCCGCCCGCAGCCGTGCCGGCACGCTCGCGATCGCCACCCTTGCGATGCTGGGCGGGCTCTGCGTCGCCGGCTCCTCCACGTGGCTGCTGGCGGCCGCCGGCGAGGGGTCGGCGTGGCTGAGGTCCGGGCGCCTCGTGCCGTGGCTGCTGCTCTGGAGCGTGCTCACGGCGTCGATCCTGCTGCGCAACGCGCTGGGAATCCTCGATCCGGCGAGCGGCCGCGTACAGCAGGCCGTGGGGAATGCGATCATGTCGATGATCACGCTCGCGGCCGTGCTCGTGCTCCCGGTATGCGGCGAGGCATGGGCGATCGTCGTGCTCCTCATCCTCGCACCGTTCCTCGTCGGCCGTCAGCTCGTGTCGGCCACCTGACCTCCGTACGGCGCCCATGCTGCTCGGCTACAGCACGAATTCGATCGGAGACATCCGCCCGCTCGATGCGGTGCCGATCCTCGCCGACCTCGGCTACGCATCGCTCGCGATCACGCCCGACCGACACCTGCTCGATCCCTCGTCACCGGATCTCGCCGCGGAAATTTCCCGCTGGCGAAGCGCCCTGCAGACCCGTCGCATGCACTGTGTGATCGAGACCGGCGCCCGCCACCTTCTCGATCCACTCGTGAAGCACGAGCCGACGCTCGTGTCGCCGCACCGGACCGACCGCGAACGTCGGGTTCGGTTTCTCGCGCAGGCGGTCGACCTCGCCGTGGAACTCGGTGCCCCGGTCGTGTCGCTCTGGTCTGGAGCCGTGCGCGACGCCGCCGACGAGGAGACGCTCTGGCAGCGGCTCATGGATGCCCTCGCGCCCGTGCTCGACCACGCCGCTGCCCGGGGCGTCACCATCGGCTTCGAGCCGGAGCCGGGAATGTTCATCGACACGCTCGCGCGCCAGGCCCTGCTCCACGAGCGGCTGGGCCGCCCTGGGCACCTGCGGCTCACCGTCGATCTTGGCCACCTCGAATGCATGGGCGAACGGCCCGCCGCCACGGTGCTCGCCGTCCGTGCAGCCGACATCGTGAACATCCACGTCGACGACATGCTCGCCGGCCGCCACGAGCACCTGCCGCTCGGGACGGGTGACGTCGATTTCCCTCCTCTCCTCGCGGCCCTCGCGGCCGCACGCTACTCGGGTGGCCTGCACGTCGAACTCCCGCGCCAGTCGCACCGCTGGCTCGAAACGGCGCTCGTGCCTCGGCTGCCGTCCTCCGCGCGGTAGGCCTCCCGTAGGACAGGCTTCAGCCTGTCATGCCTCGGTCAGTCGGTGCGCGCCGGCTCCGGGTTGCCCCGTACCATCTCGCCGGACGTTCACTGCGCCCTCCGGGCTTCGTTCACTCCTACCGACTGGCGCTACGCCATCCATGGCTCCGCTGGTCGGTAAAGCCGGCTCGATGGTGGGGCAACCCCTCGCCTCACCGTATCCAGCTGAGGAGGGCCGGGTGAACACCAGCCGGTGGAGGCCGGCCAAGGCACGTTCGACAGGATATCGAGACGTGCCGTGAACTTAGCCCAGGCGATCGAGCAGGCGGTCAAGGGCGAGGTCGAGCTTCTCGGGGGTGTCGTACGAGCCGTCGGCGATCGCCGCACGGATCGCGTTCACCTTGTCGAAGCGGATGTCGGCCGTCGATTCGATCGACAGCGTGACGGAGTCCTGCACCTCGCCGACTCCCTGCTGGACCGCGGCCTGGGCGGCCTTCGTGGACTCCACGCCCTTCACGCCACCGAGCGCCTGGGCACCGTGCGTCGAAAACACACCGAGAATGTTCATGGTTGCTCTCCTTGCAGACGGTTCGTGATGGCCCGAGTGGCTTCCCTGCGTCCCCCGTCGTGCTCGCTTCTACGCTGCCACACGTCGGTTGGTTCGGTCGGGTGTTCGGGATTTCTGACTGTCTGTGTTCCTATTGTTGCCGCGCTTCCGTGTTCCGGCGACTCCAGTCGTCGGCAAACTCGAACTCGAACCGCGGCCAACTTGTCGTCATCGACGCATCGCCCCTTGGAACTTCACCAAAAATTTTTTTTGCCTGTTTTCTGCATCGTTCGGAATCTGGGGCCGTGATGGCGGGGGATGCGCAGCTTGCCCAGGTCTCCGAGGCTCACATCGCGAATTCGGGCCGCCGCCGCTCCAGTTGGTTCTGGAGTCGCTCTACGATGGCGCTGTGCATCTGGCTGACGCGACTTTCGGAGAGGTCGAGCGTGGCTCCGATCTCCTTCATCGTCAGCTCCTCGTAGTAGTAGAGGATGATGATCAGGCGTTCGTTGCGATTGAGCCCCTTCGTGACCAGCCGCATGAGATCGGCCTTCTGGATGCGGCGGGTGGGGTCCTCGCCCTTCTTGTCCTCGAGAATGTCGATCTCGCGGACGTCCTTCGAACTGTCCGTCTCGCACCACTTTTTGTTGAGGCTCACGAGGCTCGCGGCGTTGGCCTCGACGAGCAGCTTTTCGAAATCCTCCCGCGAGAGCTGCATGTGCTCGGCCACCTCTTCGTCGGCCGGGGCACGGCCGAGCCGCGCCTCGAGCGTCTTCACGGCCTCGTTGAGCTTGCTCGCCTTCGAGCGGACGAGACGGGGAACCCAGTCCATCGTGCGGAGTTCGTCGAGCATGGCCCCGCGGATGCGGGGCACGCAGTAGGTCTCGAACTTCACGCCCCGGGCCATGTCGAACGCGTCGATCGCGTCCATCAGGCCGAACGTGCCGGCCGAAACGAGGTCGTCGAGTTCCACCCCCTCGGGCAGGCGCGACCAGATCCGCTCGCCGTTGTACTTCACCAGCGGAAGGTAGGTCTCGATCAGCCGGTTGCGGAGGTCCTCGTTCGACTGATCGGCTTTGAACCGCTTCCAGAGATCCTGAATTTCATCGGCAGGCAGTTGACTCGCCACGGCGTCCTCCTTGACAGGGCAATGCGGCTGGGGGCAGTTCGCGGGACGGCTTCCATGCGTCGCGGGCGTCGGGGGGAAAGCCGCCTCGGCGCAGCCATCCCTCCGATCCGTGCATCATCGACGCCTGGCCGGCCGCTCTTGAATGTTTTTTCGGGGGTCGGTGCATCCGGAACAGGTTTCCGATTCGTGAAGACGGGCATCCCGCGGTCAGGCGGCCTCGGCGGTTTCAGGACCACCGATGGTGGCGAAGGTCTCCACCCGCGGCTCCGCCGCGACTTCCGCGGCGACGAGGACCACCACTCCGGGAACGACGCGGCGCAGTTGCTCCTGGATCCGGCGACGCTCGCCGCCCGGGACGACGACCACCGCCGCCCGTCCGCGGTCGATCCGCATCCGCAGGGCGCGGCGGACGTCCGCGGCGGCGCGTGCCGCGGTATGGCCGGGAACGTCGTCGTCGGCCGCGAGCGCCGCGACGGCCGGGGAGGAAAGCCGCACCACGACGAGCCGCCCGTCGGGATCGCGGGCCCGCCGGCAGACGGTGCGAACCAGGTGCCCGCGTACCGCGTCAGCGAGCTGCGCGGGCTCGGGCGCGGCGTGTGCGTGATCGGCCATCAATTCGAGGAGTTCGGCCAGCGGCCGGATCGGGAGACCGTCGTGCAGAAGGCACTGCAGCGTGCGCTGGATTTTCGCCACCGTCAGCACCTCGGGCACGATCTCACCGACCATGGCCGGCTGCGTGTCGCGCAGCGACTCGATCAGCCTGGCGACGGCATCGCGGCTGAGCAGGGAGGCCGCCCGTTCCCGGACCGCGGCGCGGAGCGAATCCGCGAGGGCTTCGACGCCCGCGTCTCCGTCCACCTCCCCCTCGTGCACCGGCTCGCCCGCGATCGTGATCCGGTAGCCACGTGGAGGAAGCGAAAGGTCGTCACGGAAAGCCACGCTCGGCACGATCACACCGAGGTCCGCGGCGACGTCCGATCGCACCGCCTGCGCGCTCGCGACGAGTGGGGCCTGGCCGGTGACAAGCCCCACGAGCCCGCGGCCGACCTCGAACACGATGCGTTCGTCGGCGAGCATCTCCGCGAGCGCGGCCCGCGGGGCCACGGCGGCGGGTTGTCCGGCCGGCTCGGCTTCGCGCCGACGGCCGCGGAGCAGCCATGCGGCCGCGAAGGCTGTTCCCGACATCGCCGCCAGCGGCAGGAACGGCAAACCCGTGAGCGAGAGCACGCCGAGGAAGATGCCGGTGATCGCGAGCACGTGCGGCCGCGAGACGAACTGCCGCCCCAGCTCCTGCGGGAGATCGACCGACTGGCTCGACCGGGAGATGAGCAGTCCCGTGGCCACCGAGACGAACAGCGCGGGCACGGCGCTCACGAGGCCGTCGCCGATCGTGAGACGGGAGTAGATCTCCACCGCCTTCTGCACCGGCATTCCGTGCTGCACCACGCCGATCACGAGCCCGCCCACGAGGTTCACGAGGGTGATGATCACGCTGGCCACGGCCTCGCCCTTCACGAACCTGCTGGCTCCGTCCATGCTCGCGAAAAAGTCGGCCTGCCGCTGCAGTTCGAGCCGCAGGCCGCGGGCCTGGTCGCGGGTGATCGTGCCGGCGCCGGCCTCGGCGTCGATCGCCATCTGCCTCCCCGGCAGCCCGTCGAGCGCGAACCGTGCCGCCACCTCGCTGGTGCGGGTCGACCCGGCGGTGATCACGACGAACTGCACGATGGCGATGATCGCGAAGATGACGGCGCCCACCACGAGGTTGTTCGCCGAAACGAAGTCGCCGAAGGCGCGGACGACCTCTCCGGCGGCGTCGGCGCCGTCGAGGGCGGCGCGAGAGAGGATGAGCCGCGTGGTCGCGATGTTGAGCACCAGCCGCACGAGCGTGGAGCCGAGGAGGAACGTCGGGAACACGCCCATCTCCAGCGGTGTTCGGGCGGCGAGGGCACCGAGCAGCGCGAGGATGGAGACGGTCAGGTTCGCGGCCAGCAGGAGGTCGACGAGCGGCGGCGGCACCGGCGCGAGCACCACCAGCACGGCCAGCAGGATCACCGCCGGCACGGCGTAATCGAGCACCCTGGTGGGCGTGGATTCGGGAATGATCGCGGTGGTGCCGATCGACTGTGACATGCGGGTGCGGCGGGGCCGGAGGCGTCGGGGAAGGGCGGGACGATAGCGGTGCGGAGCGGGGTGGTCCAGACCGCTCGCGCGGCTGAAAACGCTACAATCCCGTCACGGGTGCCCTCGTCGCGACCGGATCCCACCATGCATTTCTCCCAGTTCGGCCTGGCCTTCCACTATCCCGACAACTGGTCGGTGGATACGACCGACGCCGTGGGCGGGCAGGCGGCGGTCACGGTCTACTCGCCCGAGGGCGCATTCTGGTCGGTGAGCGCGCACGCACCCGGGGGCGAGCCCGACTCCCTCGCCGCCGCGATCGTCGGCCAGATGCGTGAGGAATATCGGGATCTCGACAGCGAGCCGGCCGTCGACGACGTGTCCGGCCGCACCCTGCCCGGCTACGACGTCAACTTCTACTGCCTCGATCTGACCAACACCGCCACGGTGCGCACTCTCGAGACGCCGGATGCCGTCTACCTGTTCTGGTGCCAGGCGGAGGATCGAGAGTGGGAGGCCAACTCCCACGTATTCGCCGCGATGACGGCCAGTTTCGTGAATGAGCTGCCACGGTGATCGGCCGTGCAGGCTGTGCGGCCCGCACGGGGAGGCCGATCCGCCCAGCGCTGCTACACTTCCCTCCGCCGACCGGAGACCATCGTGACCGCGCCGACCTCGAACCTCGCCTGCCTCTCCCCGCTGCTCGCCCTCGCGGCCGGGCCCATCGAGGCGATCCACTGGCTGGCGTTCGCGGCCTTCGTCGTGGTGATGCTCACGCTCGACCTGACGGTGTTTCACAAGCACGCCAGCGAGCCGTCTCTGAGGGAGAGTGCGTTTTGGACCTGCTTCTGGTCGGCCCTCGCGCTGTCGTTCAACGCGATCGTGTGGTGGTGGCTCGGCGGCAAGGCGGCGATCGAGTTTCTCACGGGATACCTCGTGGAATGGTCGCTGTCGATGGACAACGTCTTCGTGTTCGCCGTGGTGTTCGCCTACTTCGGCGTGCCGCTCAAGTACCAGTACCGTGTGCTCTTCTGGGGGATCCTCGGCGCGGTGTTGATGCGGCTCACCTTCGTGCTCGTCGGCGCCGAACTCGTCGAGCGGTTCAAGTGGATCCTGTGGGTGTTCGGCGGATTCCTCGTCTACACAGGCATCAAGCTCGCCTGCGGCGACGAGGATCACGACCCGGGCGACAACATCTTCATCCGCATCTTCCGCAGGTTCATTCCCGTCGCCGACCACTCCGAAGGCAACAGGTTCTTCATCCGCGAGAACGGCAGGCTGCTGGCGACGCCGCTGTTTCTCGTGCTCCTCGTCGTGGAGAGCACCGACGTGCTGTTCGCCGTGGACAGCGTGCCGGCGATCTTCGGCGTGGTCGACCAGAAGGCCGAGTACTTCCGGTTCATCGTCTTCACGTCGAACGTGTTCGCGATCCTCGGGCTGAGGGCGCTCTATTTTCTTCTCGCCGGCGTGATGGACCTCTTTCGGTTCCTCAACTACGGCCTCGCGGCGGTGCTGGTGTTCGTGGGCGGCAAGATGATCGTCGAGGCGGCCCGTCACAGCGAGTGGCTGGCCGAGCGCGGTGGCTGGGACGCGCACGCGGAGGGCCACCTCGTGCCCCCCTGGCTGTCGCTGCTGGTGATCGTGGGTCTGATCGGCGCCAGCGTGGCCGCCTCGCTCGCGTTTCCCGAGCGGAAACGCGGGGACGAAGTGGCCCGCGACGACTGAGTACACTGGTGGCATGACCTCGGCGTCGGACTTTTCGTTGCGAACGGTGGAGGTGGCACTCTCCCCGCAGGAGCGGTTCGAGGAGTATCTCCGTGCCCGGGGCAAGAAGATCACGCGATCGCGGCTGCGGATCGTGGAACACGTGTCACGCCAGCACGACCACTTCGACGCCGACAAGCTCGCGAGCGAACTCAAGGCCAGCAAGGCGACCGTCTACCGGGCTCTCGGCGACATGGTGGCGGCGGGGCTCCTGCGGCAGATGGAGATCGGCCGCAGGAAAGTGTACGAGCACGATTACGGGT